>NZ_JBJDRI010000006.1:0-143095 GCF_044987425.1 Microbacterium sp. ZW T5_56
ACGGCTCGGTACCTCCGGTACCGGACTGGGCTCCGGGCGTGGCAGCGCAGCCGTCTCCCGCTCCCGAGTTCCCGCCACCCGCACCTGAGGCCACGCCGGGGCAGGTTCCTGCGCCGCAGGCCCCCGTGCCCGCGGCACCGGCGCTGGACGACGGAACGTTCACAGAGCTGAAGCAGCCGCGCAGTGATGCGCGGCTTGAACTGGACGGCTCGTGGCATCAGATCTCGCGGAAGTACGTCGCCGTGCAGCTGATCACGAACGGCTTCGTGCTGCTCCTCGCGATCGCCGCGGCGATCGTGGTGTGGGTCGTCTTCCAGCAGCTGTGGGCCTTCATCCCAGCAGCCGGTGTCGTGGTCGCCACCGGCTGGGCGATGGCCATCCTGCCGCGACAGGCGCGCGCTTACGGCTACATGCTGCGTGCCGACGACATCGTGTTCCGCCGCGGGATTCTGTGGCAGCGCATGGTCGCTGTTCCCTACGGCCGCATGCAGCTGGTCGACGTCACACACGGTCCGCTGGATCGCGCCTTCGGCATCGCGCAGCTCAAGCTGGTCACTGCTGCCGCCACCACCGGTGCGACGATCCCCGGCCTGACCCAGGCTGGTGCCGAGCAGTTGCGTGACACGCTCATCGAAGTGGCCGAGTCTCGGCGGACCGGGCTGTGAGCGACAACCAGCAGGACCCGAGCGCCGGCATCCCGCCGCAGCCGGACGTAGTGCCGCCGCCCCTGGCGCCCGGTGCTGGCGTGCCGGTGCCCGGCGCCGGATTCCCCGTCGCGCCCGCGGGAGGTGTCTCGCAGCCGCAGCGTGTCGAGAGCGATCTCGCTGATGGCGAGTGGCACCGCATGCACCCGCTGACCCCGCTGATGCAGGGCGGTCTGTTCCTCATCGTGATCATCGGCATCGTGGTCGCGAACATGCGCGACCGGGTGATCGCCCTGTTCGTGCCCCAGTTCCGCGACTACGAAGACCGCTATGCGGGCGATCCCGTCGACTGGATCCTGACGAACAACCTCGTGCTCGTCGCGCTCGGTGTCGTGCTGGCCGTGCTGCTGCTTCTCATCGCCGCCTTCTACCTGTCCTGGCGTTTTCACCAGTTCCGCATCTCCGATTCGGACGTGGAGGTCAAGCAAGGTGTGCTGATGCGCAAGCAGCGCCGCGCTCCGCTCGACCGGGTGCAGGGGGTCAACCTCACCCGGCCGTTCGTGGCGCGCATCATCGGCCTTGCGAAACTGGAGGTCGTGGGCGCGGGTGCCGACGCCAACGTCAAGCTGGAGTATCTGCGCACGGCCGATGCCGAGGCGGTGCGCGCCGACATCCTCGGCCGTGCGTCGGGGCTTCGTCGTCAGCGGGAGCTGCGCCAGAGCGGTCAGCCGGTGCCGCAGACCCGCGCGCAGGAGTTCATCCAGACGGTGGGCGGTGGCATCACCGGCATCATCGACGGAGCTGAAGCCCCCGTTGCCGAGCCGGCAAGCGTCGTGCGCATTCCGGTCGGCCGACTGATCGGCTCGCACCTGTGGAGCCCCACGACGCTGATGCTGCTCGTCTACATCGTGATCGTCGTGGTCGCTTCGATCTTCGGGAGCGAGTACGTCCTGTTCGCGCTGCTTCCGGCGGTGTTCGGTGTCGGTCTGTACTGGTTCCGCAGCCTGATGAAGGTGTTGCGTTACTCCATCGCTCCCACTTCCGACGGCTTGCGGATCACGTTCGGTCTCACCACGACCATCACCGAAACCATCCCGCCGGGTCGCGTGCATGCCGTCGAGGTGCACCAGTCGCTGTTCTGGCGGCCGTTCGGGTGGTACTCGATCAAGATCAATCGACTGAGCGGCAAGAGCGCCGAGAGTCAGCAGACCGACCCGTTCACCACGATTCTTCCCGTGGGAACGCGCGCCGACGTGGAGCGCGTGCTGATGCTGTTGTTCGACCAGCTCGCCACCGCCGATGTCGACCGGATGCTGGTCGACGGTCTCGGCAAGAGGCCGTCCTCCGATCCGTATGTCAACACCCCGACCCGCGCCTGGTGGGTGCACCCACTGAGCTGGAAGCGCACCGGCTTCGTTCTCACGGGCGAGTTCCTGCTACTGCGCCGCGGCGCTCTGGTCCGCACCCTCGCGATGTTCCCCCTCGCGCGATCCCAGAGCATCGATGTGCGTCAGGGGCCGCTCGCGCGTGCGACGCGCATCGGCACGCTTCACGTTCACGTTGTTCCCGGGCAGGTGAGCGGCGTGCTGTCGGGCATCGACCGTGCGCAGCTGATTCCCCTCTTCCAGAACGCGGAGTCGCGCGCCATCAACGCTGCCCGTTCCGACCGGACCCATCGCTGGGCGGAGGCCGTTCAGTGAACGGAGACGGACGGCTCGGCATCGGCGTGATCGGGGCCGGACGCGTGGGTCCCGTCGTGGCGTCCGCCCTCGCCGGCGCGGGCCACGCCGTGACCGCCGTGACGGCGGGATCCGATCCGGATCGGGTGTCTGCGATGCTCCCCGGCGCCCCCCAGGTCGATGCTGTCGAGGTGGCCCGCCGAAGCGAGCTCGTCATCATCGCGGTCCCCCACGACGAACTTCCCGAGCTGATCGCCGGGCTGGCGGCTGTGGGAGCGTGGCAGATGGGCCAGCTCGTGATGCACACCGACCCCGCATACGGCGTGGAGGTGTTCGCGCCCGCTCGGCCAGCGGGCGTCATCCCGTTGGCTGTTCACCCGGCGATCGTCTTCACTGGGACCAGCATGGACCTGCGGCGGCTGTCCGGAGCGTACGCGGCGGTGACGGCACCGGGACCCGTGCTGCCGATCGCGCAGGCGCTGGCCGTGGAGATGGGGTGCGAGCCGGTGGTCGTCGCGGAGGAGGATCGTCCCGCTTACGCGGAGGCGATCACCACCGTCACCACTCTGGCCGCGGAGGTGGTGCGTCAGTCGGCGGACCTGCTTCGCGGCATCGGGGTAGGCAACCCCGGCGGATACCTCGAAGCGCTCGCACATTCGAGCATCGACAGCGCATTGACGGCGGCCGGCCGCGGCGATGAGATGCTCACGGCCGGCTTCCTCGACGACTCGGAGGAGGACGGCGAGGAGGACTGAGTCAGTGGAGATCGCGCAGCCGTGCCGTGATCCCCGCGTCCTCGCCCTCACGTCGTTCGTACGTCACGGCGAGGATCAGCAGCACCGCCCCCACCACGGCCAGTGTGATCCACCAGGGCATCGACTCGATGCCGCGACCGAACTGCACGGCGAACACGAAGACGTTCTCGACCGGCAGCACGATCACGCCGATCAGGAACGGCGCGCGCAGCTTGGCGCGAGCGCCCCAGAGGATGCCGATGAGGGCGAGCACGATGACGAGGATCGCCCGCCAGGTCTGCGGGTCCGTGAACGTCGCGATGATCGATGCCAGCACCGTGATGGCAGCACCCGGACCGAGGATCGGCCAGGACCCCGTGGCGCCAAGCGGCCAGGCCAGCAGTCGCTTCTGATCGGTGATCCGCGGAGCCAGCCCGCGGCCTGGGGCCGCCGGTGCGATCCGATCGCGGAACACGAGGCCCGCGGCGAGGAGGAACAGGCCGAGGGGGAGCGAGAACCACTCCACGCGAAGCTCCCGTGTGGACCACGCCACAATCGAGGTGACGAACGCGAGCAGGAACAGCGCCGGGATCGGGGGCAGGTGTCTGACACCACGTCGCAGCAGCACGCTCACGCCCAGCATGAGCGCAAGTGTCATGATCATGGCCGTCCACATGGTCCACATCGAGATGTCGTCGCGGCCCATCAGGGGCCACGCGCTCGCCAGCACGATGACAACCGGGGCCAGCAGCGCGGCCCCTCGCCACCGGCGCGGAAGGGTGCGCGCAGCGGCTGCCGCGGGGACAGCGGCCACCGTGCCGATGATCAGACCTGCAAACAGCGGCGGGAAGGCGATGTGAAGCGGATCGAGGCCGACACCCCATCTCACGCTCTGCACCACGGCCGCCGTGGCGGCGATGATCGCGATCCCGAGCGTCGGAACGGTGAGGGCCCGCCAGTGCGCGCTGCGCCGGAACAGGAACAGCGCCGCGGCGGCGAGCACCCAGGCCGTGGCGATCAGAGCCCAACTGCGCCACGGGATCGGTCCGTCACCCGGTGTTCCCCGAATCGCGAGGACCACGAGGATCGGAAGGACCGCCAGGGCGAGTCCCGCGCCATAGAGCGCCGTGGCGCGGCGCCCGCGCGCCGCGAGCCAGAGCGCCACCAGCACCGCCGTGATGGTCGGCGGCAGCAGATACGGCTCCAGCTCTTCAACGCCGATCAGGCCCCAGACACACCACAGTGCTCCGGTGGCGCTGGCACCCGCCAGCCACCAGCCGTAAGGTCGGTGCGACCAGATGGCAGCCCCGGCGGCGCCGATCGCGAGGATCAGCAGCACGAGGCTCGCGGTGGGCAGCCCCGCCGCCACACGCCACAGGGCGAGGAGCACGGCGAGCCCGCCGGTGAGGAGAGCTGACGCCTCGATCGCCCATCGACTGACGCCGATGCTCGTTGCGGGCAACCGCCGTGCGATCAGCACATCCTCGATCGTCGAACCGCTGGCCAGGGTGAGGGAAACCAGCACCGCGATGATCGGCAGCGCCACTGGCGATCCGCTGGCGGGGAGCTGCGCGCACAGGCAGGTCGTCATGACGGCGAGCGTGGGTACCAGCAGGAAGGCGGCGGCGCCGCGGATCGGTGTGCTCACGGGGCGGTGGCGGGTGAGCACCAGCGTCAGCGTGAGCGCGAACATCGCGCCGGTGGTCAGCGCCGTCCATCCACTGCGCTCGAAGAACACCTGCACGACCCCGAGCAGGTAGGGCACGGCGGTCACGGCGAGGATTGCCGTCCAGCTCCGCGAGCGCGGGCGCGGGAGGAACGTGGCGGCGACCGCTCCGAGTGAGCCGATCGCCGACGTCACGCACAACACGACGATGTCGTCCAGGCGCAGCAGGTGCAGCCCTACGGCGATCACAACGAGGGCGTACGCGTAGCAGGCGCCGACGTGCAGGAACCGAACGCTGGGCGCGATGAGGGTGGCGCTCGCGGCGATGGCAGCGATGACAGCGAGTCCGAACGTCGTTCCCGACTCGAGCGAGCTCCACGAGACGACGGCGGCCAGCACGAGGGCGACATGGGCGCCGAGCGCGGTGACGATCCGCGTGGGATCGGTGCGGTGTCGTGTGGCCATCCAGCGCGTGCGTTCCAGCAGCGCGAGAGCGCCGACGATGATGAGCGCCACGATGACCGTGCCCGTCGGTCGGAGGACGGGTAGGCAGGCGATGACGAGCGAGGCGGATCCCGTGAGAGCGACGGCCAGCGGTCGGGCGATCGTGGCTGCCCCTGGCGTCCGTCCGGCATCGAGTCGGCCGAACAACGCGACGCCCGCGGCCATGATCAGCAGCGCGATCGCCGCGGCGATGGTGGCCGCGGTGGAGACGGCGTCGTTCGTCCATCCGGGGATCAGCACTTCGCCGATCGTGAGCGCACCGACCCGGAATGCGAGGACAAGGGCCAGCATCGCGGGCCAGGCCGCCACGGCGATGATCCCGCCGAGGAACAGTGTCCGGTTGGTCGCCCGCGGCATCGGCAGCAGGACTCCGATCATCACGAGGGCGAGGGCCGCGCCGGTGGCTGTCATGGCGATGACGGCGTCGTCCTCCGACGGCGCGAAGGCGAGCGCGCCGAAGACGAGGCTTCCGGTCAGGAGCGCGCCGGAGGAAAAGCTCCACCAGCGCGGGAGCGGGTGCGCCACCGATGCCCGTGCGATCAGACCGAGTGCGCCCGCGGTGACGGCTACCGGCACCCACAACGCCGCGCTGTCGGTGAGGGCAGGGAAGTCGCGTCCGGCGAACGGGGCGAGAGGCAGAACTGTCGCCCCGATGACGAGCTGCACCGCGGTGAGAGCGCGCCGTTCGGCGGTCAGGGGCGCCTCGAAGCGGGGTGCGAGTCGTCGTATCAGATCGATCAGGGCGCACGCCGTCGCGGCGGCGAGGATATGGCCCAGCACCTGTCCGGCGCCGCCGAGGGCCGCCCATCCCACCATGGCGGGAACGAGCGACGCTCCCATGAGTCCCATCCACAGCCAGCTGCGCAGACGGATCCGATGCCCGAGGATGATCGCGGCGGGCGCGGCGACGGCCGTGCCGGCGGCAGCGGCGATCCACGGGTAGGTGACGGGCTGTGCGACAGATGCGATCGAGAGCGCCACGAACACCAGGCCCAGGGCACCGATCGCCTCCGCCGAGAAGGCGAGTCGGCGACGGGAGAGCGCCCACGCCAGCACCAGGAACGCGGCGGCGATTCCGCCCAGGATGGGCAGCCGCTGCCAGGGCGACGAGAGGTCGGCGTTGAAGAACGAGAACACGACGGCCGCGACGGCGAACAGGCCGGCACCCGCCACGGCGAGCACGGACTGCAGTGAGGCTGACGAGCGTGGAGCCGACGGACGTGGGGGGTTCATAGCAGCGCGCCCCGGTGTCGGCGCAACAGGCGGACTCGGACGGCGAGCGCCGGAGTTGATGTTGCTGCCGATCGTCGTGTGGCCCGCCGCCGCTGGAGCGGTGGCCATGGCGGGAATCGTGATCGAGTCGCCCCTCGACACAGCGCCTTCTAGCGCCGGCGTCGTGACGGCGGCTGCCTGCCCGACGCTGCTCGAAGCCACCGCATCTGCGTGGGAGGTCGGAATCGTGGCCAGCCATCGGCGTCGCGCAGACAGCGCGTCGATCGAGGCCGCCGTGATCCGCCACAGCTCTGCACCTCGTGCCCCACGGAGGTCCGCCGTGCACGCCAGGCACACGCCCTCACGGACGACTCCGGCGAGGCACAAGGGGCATGTGCGGCGGTCCGACAGCTTCGCGATGGTCCGTTCGGTCCAGGCGGCCCCGGCGCGGACGTCGGGGATCATGCGCCGACCTCCTCATCGGGAACCCAGACCAGGATGTCGCCGGGTTGACAGTCGAGCACACGGCAGATGGCGTCCAGGGTGCTGAAGCGCACGGCCTTGGCTCGTCCGTTCTTCAACACCGAGACGTTCACGGGAGTGATCTCGATGGCTGCCGCCAGCTCCGCGACCGACATCTTCTTCTTCGCCAGCTGTACGTCCAGGTTGATGACGATGGCCATCAGACCACCTCCGACAGGTCGTGCTCCAGTGCAGCGGCCTTGCGCACGAGTCCACGCAACACGATGACGAGCAGGGCGCTCGACACGCCCAGGACCACGCCCAGCAGACACACCAGCAGCACGGAGCCTGAGCCGACGCCGAAGGCGAGGAGTCCGATGGTCGCCGTGATGACGATGCCTGTCGCGATGAGCACCAGCGCGAGGATCGTGTCCACCAGCAGGTACGACCGCGGCGAGAAGATCGTCTCCTCGGCCACCAGCGACAGCAGACGCCACAGGCAGAGGAGGGCGATCTGCACGCACAGCAGGAAGATGTCTGCGACGATCACTCCCGGCACCTGCAGAAACGCCACCTGAGGCTCCTTGGCCGCAGTCACGGCGGCCAGGCTGGGCACCAGGAAGACCTGGCAGGCGACGAGGATCGCGAGCAATACGACCAGCAGGACCTTGAGCGCGATGACGACTCTGACGTGCATGATTCCCCCTGAACCACCGATATCTATCGTTTTTCGATACGTACCTATCGCGAAACAATAGGGAAGCGCTGGGCTGTGCGCCAGCCGCGCACAGCAGATTCCAAGGCAGGAGACACTGGCGGACCCAGACAGCGGGCTGCTCCGCACCCGCGGCGGAGCATGCCATCCGCGGCCCGATATCGAGGAGTCGCGCGCGGGAGCGGGCGGGAGCGGGCGGGAGCGGGCGGCGCACGGGCCGGTTGGCGCGCGTCGATAGACTGGGAGGACTTTCACAAGGAGCCCCGCATGACTGAAACGCCGTCCGCCGCGCCCGGCGGAGCCGCTGACGAGCCCACCGCAGAGGACATCTTCGAGCAGAAGGCGGTGCGTCTGGCGAAGCGTGCGAAGCTCATCGAGCAGCGTTCCGATGCCGCAGGTGGCGCCTACCCGGTCTCCGTTCCGGTCACCACCACGATCGCCGAGCTGCGCGCGCAGTATGGCGAGCTCGAGGCCGACACCGCGACCGGCGTCACTGCCGGGGTCGCGGGACGCGTTGTGTTCAGCCGCAACACGGGCAAGCTCTGCTTCGCGACACTGCAGTCCGGTGACGGCTCGCGCATTCAGGCGATGGTCTCGCTCGCGAATGTGGGGGACGAGTCGCTCGCTGCCTGGAAGGAACTCGTCGATCTCGGAGACCACGTGTTCGTCACGGGCGAGGTGATCTCCTCCCGCCGGGGCGAATTGTCGATCATGGTCGCCGACTGGACCATCGCCGCCAAGGCGATCCTGCCGCTGCCCAACTTCCACGCCGACCTCAACGAGGAGACGCGGGTGCGCAGCCGTTTCCTCGACCTGATCGTCCGCGACAAGGCGCGTGAGAACGTCATCGCACGCGCCAAGACGAACGCCAGCCTCCGCCAGACCTTCGCAGATCACGGTTTCATCGAGGTGGAGACGCCGATGCTGCAGGTGCAGCACGGTGGCGCGTCGGCTCGTCCTTTTGTGACGCACTCCAACGCTTTCGACACCGAGCTGTACCTGCGCATCGCACCCGAGCTGTACTTGAAGCGCGCGGTGGTGGGCGGCCTGGAGCGGGTATTCGAGATCAACCGCAACTTCCGCAACGAGGGTGCCGACTCCACGCACAGCCCCGAGTTCGCCATGCTCGAGGCGTACATGGCCTACAGCGACTACAACGGGATCGCCGACCTCACGCAGGAGATGGTGCAGAACGCGGCGATCGCGGTCTCCGGTTCCCCTGTGGTGACCTGGGCCAATGGCACCGAGTATGACCTCGGTGGCGAGTGGGCCCGCATCTCGATGTACGACTCGCTGTCCGACGCCGCAGGCCGGGTCATCACCCCGCAGACCTCCCTCGCCGAGCTGAAGGCGCTCGCGGACTCGGTGGGCGTGGAGGTCCCCGAGAAGGTCGCGACGCACGGCAAGTACGTCGAAGAGCTGTGGGAGCACTTCGTGAAGGGCGCACTGGAGCGTCCGACCTTCGTGATGGATTTCCCGGTGGACACCTCCCCGCTGGTGCGCGAGCACCGGAGCATCCCGGGCGTCGTTGAGAAGTGGGACCTGTACATCCGCGGATTCGAGTTGGCCACCGGCTACTCGGAGCTGGTGGACCCCGTCATCCAGCGCGAGCGTTTCGTCGAGCAGGCGAAGCTTGCGGCACAGGGCGATGACGAGGCGATGAGCGTCGACGAGGAGTTCCTGCGTGCGCTCGAGCACGCCATGCCGCCCACGGGTGGCATGGGTATGGGCATCGACCGCCTGCTCATGGCCATCACCGGCCTCGGCATCCGTGAGACGATCCTCTTCCCGCTCGTCAAGTGAGCTCATCGGGTGCCGTGGCACCCGGACCGAACGCGGCCCGTCGACCATCCGGTCGGCGGGCCGCGTCGTGCTCACCGCCAACTCGCGCGGCGATATCACGGCTCCGCCCGCGTGAACGCCCAGCCCGGCAGATGCCCGTGCGACGACAACTCTTCGATGATCTCCGCGAGGCGCTGGCTGGGGTCTACCGACAGCGCCGCACGGGCGTACGCGCCGGCGTGCGTTCCCCACCCGAGTGCCCATGCCGCCCAGGCTGCCGATGCCAATGCAGAGCCGCGGAATCGTCCCGTGGCCAGAGCGGCGAGGCCCCGGAGCATGTGCAGCACGCGGTGCAGCCTGGCCGGATCCGGCCGTGGTCCTTCCCCGGCGAGAAACAGGGGACCCGCGGGATAGTCGCCGGATTCCTCCCACTCCAGCTGCGCCTCCAGGACCCGATGCGCGGCGTCTGCGCCATGACACCAGTGTGCGAGCGCGACGTCACGCAGAGACGGACGCGCCAGGCACCACAGCAGCAGCGCGGCGCGTTCATCGGTGAGGATCCCATCGTCAAGAGACGTGAACCGCAGCGCTGTCTCCCACGCGGTTGCGACGTCGGTCAGCTCGGTGAGGATTCGCGCCGCACGTGCATCCAACTCGCCGGACCGATCCGTCGAGTATCGGGCCTGTGTCAGGAGGACGTTCGCGGCCCGTTCGGTGTCCATGAGAGCCGCGGATACGCGTCGTCGACGTTCCTTTGGTGCTCGAACAAGCGTGCTGCCGCCCGCCTGATCGTCCGTGGGTCTGAGAAGGCCGGCCGGTGCTGCTCGCGCGATTTCATCCAATGACCGAGGCGAGGGACGATGATCGTCGCGGTAACTCGCCCACCCGTTCTCCGCGACGGCGAGCGCGTCGATGACGAACAGCCCGCAGGCGTCTGCACGAATGCGCAGCGCCTCCAGAACCTCCCGAGCCCCGCTCGTCGCGAGCTCGCCACCCGTGTAGATGACGAGAACGACGGCATCGACGTCTGGTACTCGACAGGCGGTTCCGATGGTCGTCGCGGCGAACGCATCGATGTCGTCGGTCACCCGATCCACGCGAAGCATGGCGAGCGAGCGGCCGGCCTCGAAGGGGACGACAACCACGCTCTCCCGAGGGACATAGCCGGAGAGATGGGGGATGAGCGCAAGAAGCTCGGCGGAGGAGTCTGCGGTGATGATCGTTCTCATGGGCTCGATGCTCGCAACCGCCGCGCACGGGGATCGGCGCCTGTTGACAGCCTCCGCGCTCAGATCGGCGACATGACGCGGATCGGCGCGCAGCGGTCAGAAAGATCGCGGCCTGGGGAGGAGGCGATGGCTCCGATCCCGCGCCCAGGAGCCGCGGCGTACCATGGGGGCATGGACTTCTGGCTTGCAGCTCTCTGGTCGATCCTTCCCACGGCCGTGGTCCTCGTCGTGTTCTTCTTCGTGCTGCGCGGCATCATTCGCTTCGATCGGTCCGAGCGCAAGGTCTACGCGCAGGTCGAAGCGGAAGAGCGTGCCAAGCGCGGAATGCCGGCGCCGGACGCCACGACGACGGCCGACTGACCGCGCCGGACGACCGCGCCAGGGAGTGTCGTACCCGGACGCTAGGCTGAAGGCCGGGAGGACACGTGATCACATGGTGGGTCGTGGTGGGCGTCGCCGTCGACCTTGCCATCCGCATCGCCGCGATCATCGTCGTGCCGCGCAATCGTCGTCCCACCTCAGCCACGGCGTGGCTGCTCGCGATCTACTTCATCCCGTATTTCGGGGTGCTGCTGTTCCTGCTGATCGGCAATCCACGACTCCCCCGCGCTCGACGTCGTAAACAGTCCCTGGTCAACGACTACATCCGCGAGGCAAGCGCCAACCTTGACGCGCGCTCCTCGGAGGACGACCAGCCGGCGTGGTTTACCTCGCTGGTGCGCATGAATCGTCGCCTAGGCGCCATGCCCATGCTGGATCACAACGACGCCCACCTGGAGCCGGACTACGAGACCAGCATCAACCGCATGGCGGACGAGATCCGCCGCGCCGAGAAGTTCGTCTACATCGAGTTCTACATCTTCCAGGCGGACCACACCACCGAGACGCTGTTCCAGGCCATGGAAGACGCGACCGCGCGCGGCGTGACCGTGCGAGTTCTGCTAGATCACTGGGCCAATCGCTGGAAGCCGTACTACCGCGTCACGCTGCGTCGGCTCGATGCGATGGGCGCGAAGTGGCACCTGATGCTGCCGGTGCAGCCGCTGCGGGGGAAGACGCAGCGGCCGGACCTGCGCAACCACCGCAAGCTGGTCGTCGTCGACGGCGTGGTGGCATGGATGGGTTCGCAGAACATCACCGATTCCAGCTACAACCTGAAGAAGAACATCAAGCGCGGTCTGCACTGGGTGGATCTCATGGTGCGGCTCGAGGGCCCTGTCGTCTCGTCTGTGGCCGCGGTCTTCCTCACCGACTGGTTCACCGAGACCGACGAACTCATCTCGGACGGCGATGTCACCATCGCACCGCCCAGCTCCGGCGGCGATCTGCAATGCCAGATCGTCCCGTCGGGTCCCGGGTTCGAGGTGGAGAACAACCTCCGGATGTTCGTCGCCCTGGTCTACGCGGCGCAGGAGCGCATCGACATCATCAGTCCGTACTTCGTCCCCGATGAAGCGCTGCTGATCGCCATCACCTCCGCCGTGCAACGCGGTGTGAAGGTGGAGCTGTTCGTCTCCGAGATCGGCGATCAGGCCATCGTGTGGCACGCGCAGCGCAGCTACTACGAAGCGCTGCTTCGGGCCGGCGTCCGCATCTGGATGTACCGCCAGCCGTACATCCTGCACACCAAGGGCCTGACGATCGACGACGACATCGCGGTGGTCGGCTCCAGCAACATGGACATGCGATCGTTCGGTCTGAACCTTGAGGTCTCGATGCTGGTACGCGATTCCGGGTTCGTGCAGGAGATGCGCGCGGTGGAAGACCAGTACCGGGAGCTCAGCCGTGAGTTGACGGCCGAGGAATGGTCCAAGCAGCCGTTGCGCTCGACGGTGCTCGACAATCTGGCCCGCCTCACCTCGGCATTGCAGTAGAGGCTCGCGAGACGATCTCGTCATCCGAGACACTGAAGGGTATGAGCATCATGCGACCCCTTCTCATCGGATCCGTGCTGGCCGTTGCCACGCTTCTCACCGGCTGCGCGACCAACGCCGCCGCCCCAGGGGACGCTCCCGAATCTCCGACACCCACGCCGACCGAGCCGTCGATCAGCGATGAATGGACGGCACCGCCGCCCAGCCTGGAGAACGCCACGGTCGTCTGGCTGGACGGCGGAAAGTCGCTGGGCGTGGTCACGTGGGGCAGTGGCAGTCGATCGTGCTACCCCGTGATTCAGGATGTCACCGTCGCAAACCAGGATGTCACTGTCGCGCTCGCCGGCCCGACAGTCAATGGCGTCTGCACGGAGGACCTGCGCGAACAGCTGATCCTGGTGGGGTTGCCTGAGGGCGTCGATTCGAAGACGGCTGCCACCGTGAAACTGACAACCGCCGAGGAGACGCAGGAGATCGCGCTGGCGCCGCGTCCGGCAGACGCCGCCACCACGCCCGCCGGTGAGCCGTCCGCCACTCTCACGCCGATGGGCGTCGTCCTGATCTCCTACGGATCCTCCAGCTGCCCGCCGGTGGTGGACACGATCGACGGCACCACGGTCACCTTCAAGACAATCGATCAGGCGTGCACGATGGACTATTCGCCGCGGGGGACCATGCTGCAGATCGATGGGGCCGCCGTGGGAACGCAGCTGAGTCTCGTGAATCTGGACGGCGCCGCGGATCCGCTCGCCGTCACCGTGCAGAACTGACGTCTCGGTGATGGTTCCCGCTCAGGCGGGGACCATCACCACCAGGCCGCCCTGCTCGATTCGGCCGTCGAGCCCGACCGCCTCGCCCAGCTCATCCCCGTCGAACTCGATCGGCTGAGGTGAGGACACCGCCGCATCCATGCGTGCACCCTGCAGGAACTTGACCGCCTTGCTGCCGCGACTCATCGCGATCACCCGCCGACCGGTGCGGGTGCGACCCAGCACACTGTTCTGCCACCACACCGTGCGCCACACCGCGAGCCACCCCCACCAGGAGCGCGGGCGGAAGATCGCGACATCCAGCAGACCGTCGTCGATCGCGGCCCCGGGCAGGAGTTGAATCCCCGCGGGGAGCTGGCCGCAGTTCGCCCACAGCACGCTGTGCGCGCGGGTGGTGAGGATGCGTTCGTCGTCGACCTGGAACATCACACGGAACGGCGAGACGGTGGTCAGCGAGCGGGCGGCACCGTCGATGTAGGCCACCCAGCCGAAGGATTTCTTCCAATCGTCGCGGGTGTTGCGGATCATCGCCGCGTCCAACCCGATGCCGGCCATCACGACGAACGCGTGCTCCTCCACGGACCCGTCGGCGCGTTTCACGTTCGCGAACCCGATGTCGACAGCGCGCTTCCTGCCGGCGAAGGCGGCGCGGATCATCCGCTCCGGTTCGGAGAGCGGAAGCTGCAGGTTGCGGGCGAGGAGGTTGCCGGTGCCGCTGGGAATGATCGTCAGCGGCGTGCCCGTGCGGGCGATCGCCTCGGACACGGCGCGCACCGTGCCATCGCCACCCGCGACCAGCACCACCGAGGCTCCGGCATCGAGTGCGGCGCGGGTGGCACCCTGGCCCGGATCCTCGACGGTGGTCTCCAGCAGCATCGGCGAGCTCCAGCCGGCACGATGGGACGCGGCGATCACGGCGGAGCGCAGATCAGCGCCGTCCACCTTCACGGGGTTGTAGACAAGTGCCGCGAACCGATCGTCCCTCTCGGCGGCAGAGGAGGACGGGGCGGACATGGGGTCAGCCTAGCCCGCGCACTCGCGCGGCGTGTCCGTGGCCCCGACTACACTGATGAGGGTGATCGATCCCGCACTCCTCCGTGAGAATCCTGACCTCGTCCGCCGCTCTCAGCAGGCCCGTGGCAACTCGCCGGAGTCGGTTGACGAGGCCATTGCCGCGGACACTGCGCGCCGTGCGGCGATCAACACCTTCGAGGCGTTGCGTGCAGAACAGAACGCGTTCGGAAAGACCGTCGCGCAGGCGCCCAAGGAAGACAAGCCCGCCCTCGTGGCACAGGCGAAGGAGCTCTCCGACCGGGTCAAGGCTGCTCAGGGCGACGTGAGCACGGCAGAGGAAGCGGCCCAGCGCGCGTTCGCGCGCATCGAGAACATCGTCATCGACGGCGTCCCCGCCGGAGGTGAGGACGACTACGTCGTGCTGCGCGAGGAGGGCGTCGTTCCGGCGTTCGACTTCGAGGTGCGCGATCACCTGGAGCTGGGGGAGAAGCTCGGCGCCATCGACATGGAGCGCGGCACCAAGGTGTCCGGATCCCGTTTCTACTTCCTGACCGGAATCGGCGCGCGCCTGGAGATCGCGCTCATGAACCTCGCGCTCAACCGCGCCATCGATGCGGGGTTCACCCCGATGATCGTTCCCACCCTGGTGCGCCCCGAGGTGATGCAGGGCACCGGCTTCCTCGGTGAGCACGCCGACGAGGTCTACCACCTCGACAAGGAAGATCTGTACCTGGTGGGCACCAGCGAGGTTGCGCTCGCCGGGTACCACATGGACGAGATCCTCGACCTCGGACGCGGTGCGAAGCGCTATGCGGGCTGGTCCACCTGCTACCGCAGCGAGGCCGGCTCCTACGGCAAGGATACCCGCGGGATCATCCGTGTTCACCAGTTCAACAAGCTGGAGATGTTCGTCTACACCACGCCGGAGGACGCTGAGGCCGAGCACCAGCGCCTGCTGGCTCTGCAGGAGCAGATGATGACCGATCTGGGCCTGGCCTACCGTGTCATCGACACTGCCGCGGGTGATCTCGGATCCTCGGCCGCGCGTAAGTACGACATCGAGGCCTGGGTCCCCACGCAGGGGAAGTACCGCGAGCTCACCTCCACCTCGAACTGCACCACGTACCAGGCACGCCGCCTCGACATCCGCTACCGCCCGGACGGCGGCAAGACCACGCCGGTCGCGACGCTGAACGGCACGCTGGCGACGACGCGGTGGATCGTGGCGCTGTTGGAGACGCATCAGCGCGCCGATGGTTCCGTCACTGTGCCGGAGGTGCTTCGTCCCTATCTCGGTGGACTCGAGGTGATGGAGCCCACCGCGTGACCACTCGTGCGCTGATCGCGCTGGACGTTGACGGCACCGTTGTCCTGGAAGACGGGACGCCGAGCCCGGGAGTCATCGACGCGGTGCATGCCGCTGTTGCCGCCGGACACGAGGTGACGCTGGCCACGGGCCGCAGTTGGAATGCGACGCAGCCGATCCTCGAGCTGCTCGACATCACGCCCGACTACGTCGTCTCCTCCAATGGTGCCGTGGTCTACCGACGGGTCGGCGATGACTACGAGCGCTTCCACACCGAGACGTTCGACCCCACCACCGCTCTGGAGCTGCTGCGCGAGCAGCTCCCCGACGCGCACTACATGGTGGAGCTGGAAGACGGCACCCGCCTGTTCACCGAGGAGATGGAGCACTGGAACGTGAAGTCGGGCCATCAGGTCCCCTTCGCCCAGCTCTCGGCGCAGCATGTGTCGCGTGTCGTGGTCGTCTCCGCCGATCATGACGAAAGCGACTTCGCCCGTCTGATCGAGGACATCGGCCTCAACCAGGTCTCGTATGCCATTGGCTGGACGGCGTGGCTCGACATCGCGCCGCAAGGTGTGGACAAGGGCACCGCGCTGAAGCTGATCAGTGAGTGGGCTGACTTCGACCCCGCGCAGTCCGTCGTCATCGGTGACGGACGCAACGATCTCGGTATGTTCGAGTGGTCGCGCTCGCACCAGGGAACCGCCGTGGCGATGGGGCAGGCGCCGGATGAGGTGCGCGCGGCCGCGTCGATCGTCACGCATTCGGTGGCGGAAGGTGGCGTTGCGCATATCCTGCACCGCTTGTTCCTCGACGCGTCCTGACGTGCACAGCCCCTACTGGGCACCTGCCCAGCGCGCGCCCAGCGCAATCGGGGAGCATGAGGTCGGATAGACTCGTCCTCACGAGCGGTGCGCCGCTTGGGAGGGTTGTCCGAGCGGCCGATGGACCTGGTCTTGAAAACCAGTGGGCAGCAATGTCCCGTGGGTTCGAATCCCACACCCTCCGCTTTGATCCGGTTCACCCCGGGAGCATCCGCCTGCACGCCATGGGGCTGCAGGTCCCGAGGCTGAAAGGAAGCGTGTGAGCGCAGCGTCCCCCGAACGCTCCCGTCGTCGCACGATCGCACGGCACGGTCGGCTTCGCAGTCCGCGACCGATCGCGCAGCTGCTGACCCTGGTGGGTGTTGCTGTGGCCACGGTGATGGTGGCCGGCATCGGCCTCGCCGGGTATCTGACGTACGATCTGGCCTCGTCGTACGCGGCCGACGCCACCGACATCGGCGGAGAGGTGCCCCCGTCGATCGCCGAGATCGAGGGCGGAGCGAACATCCTTGTCGCCGGCACGGATGTGTGTGAACCCCAGTACGCGCAGTACTTCGGTGATCGGTGCCAGGAGGGCCTCGCGGAGGAGGGGGCGCGCAGCGACGTGAACCTCCTCGTGCACATCTCGGAAGAGCCGCGCAAGATCACCGTGATCAGCTTCCCCCGCGACCTCATGGTGCCGATCCCGGAGTGCACCGATGCCAACGGCAACGTTACGTCGGAGATGAGCAAGCAGATGCTCAACTCCGCCTTCGACACCGGTGGTCTGGCGTGCACCGTCGCCACGATCGAGCAGCTCACCGGCATGGACATCCAATACGCCGCGTCGGTGAACTGGGGCGGCGTGATGGCAATCACCGACGCCGTCGGCGGCGTGACGGTGTGTCTGGCCAGCCCGATCCGCGATCCCTACACCGGCATCGACTGGCCGGCCGGCGAGCGCACGATCCAGGGCTACGAGGCGCTGCAGTTCCTGCGCACACGTCATGGTGTGGGCAACGGCGGCGACCTCGGTCGCATCAGCAACCAGCAGCAGTACATGTCCCGGCTCGCGAAGAAGATGATGAGCGCCGAAGTGCTCACCAACCCAGCCACCCTGCTCAAGCTGGCGAAGACCACGCTCTCCGCCATCGACCCGTCGACGTCACTCACCGATCCGATGACGCTGGTCAAGCTCGCGTTCACCGTGAAGGACGTCCCGTTCGACGACATCGTCTTCGTGCAGTACCCCGTGTACGACGACCCGGCCGATCCGAACCGCGTGGTCCCCGATGAGGATGCTGCCGGCGTTCTGCTGACGGCGCTGGCCAACAACAGTTCTCTGCAGATCACGGGCGATGCCGGCATCGGCGTCGTCGCGGAAGGCGCCACGCCCACGGACGGCACGACGCCGTCGGACGGCACCGATACCGGTGCGGTTGACCCTGCCACGGACGGCACCGTGATCGAGCCGACGCCATCCACGGCGCCCGACGGCTCCGTGCTGCTTCCGTCGCAGATCACCGGAACGACGGCGGCGCAGAGCACCTGCTCCAACGGCCAGGTGAACTGAGCCCCTCCCGGGTGCGTGCATTCGCGCATCGCGGCGAGACCCGTTAGTATTGCCAGGTGTGCTTCGCTCGACAGAGTGAAGATCACGGAGACGTCGCATAGTTCGGCCTAGTGCACCACCCTGCTAAGGTGGAGACCCCCTTACGGGGGTCCGTGGGTTCAAATCCCACCGTCTCCGCCACGTTTGTTTCTGACCAAGACCACATGATGTGTGTTGTTTCGGTTTCCGTTCGCCATTCCCGTCATCGGTCGACGAATTCTCACCTGAGGTACGGCACTTGACCGGTCGGGGGAGCCACGGCCGCGGTGATGGCTGAGATCTGGTCGCGGTGAAGCACGTCGCGCGAGCGCCAGGCAAGGCCCACCTCGAAGGTGATCTCGCCGTCGGAGAGCGGATACACGTTCGTCTCACTCAGATCGAAGAATCGCGCGCTCGGCAGGTCGTCGCTCGGTGTGATGAGCATGAGTTCGCCCGTGCGGGCCATCCTGGCCTGCAGCCCCACCATGTCGCGGAGGTCGACCTCTTCTATCGACTCGACCCCGGCTGCGGTGATGCCGTCGAGGAAGATCCGCATCGGCGTCGGCTGCATGATCAACGGCAGCGACAGAATCCGTCGGCCGGCAAGGTCGGACAGCGTGAGCGCGCGGCCGAGGTCAAGCGAGTTGTCGCCGACGGCGGCGACAGAGTAGCTGTACTGAGCGAGCGGGACTGATGAGATCTCTGGATCCTCGACGGGAAGATGGACGAGCGCGAGGTCGAGGTCACCGTGACGCAGTGACTGCAGGAGTATGGACGACAGGTCGGATGCATACTCCGGCTTGCGGCCGGTGACGGCCTCGATCGCTTCGACAAAACGGCGCGTGAGGACGCGGGACGTCCACGGGGTGCCTCCGACGCGGAGGCGCGGCTCGACGTCGAACCCGAGCTGCGCGGCTTCCTCTGCCTGAGCCAGAAGCTCGACGGCGAGCGGCAGGAATCGATCGCCGAACGGGGTGCGCTCGAACTGGTGGTACGTGCGCGTGAAGAGGTCGCTGCCCAGCTGCCGTTCGAGCTCGCGGATCGTGCGGCTCAGGGGCGAGGGCGTGACGTGGAGCTCCTCGGCGGCGGCAGTCACCGTGCCCAGTCGCGACACGGCGACGAAGGCTCTCACCTGCGAAAGCTCCACGCACTCACTCTAGAGCGGCATCAGGTGACCGCACAGGTCCGTTGCGCTCACGCACACATTGCGCGCCAGGACATGTGCTCCGGTCTCCACACGACAGGTCTGGCTTCCCGTCTGGGTCTTGTGTATGTGCCACGTCGTGCTGCGTCGAGATGGCCCACTTTGCGCTGGGCCAACGGAGAGGCCGATGACCAGAGTGGCAGCAACCGGGTCGCGACGATGCCGACACGGTGACACGAAGGAGTGATCATGGCTGACCTCGAAGTCGACCTTCCCCTGACCGGGCTACGCATCATCGACGCTGTGAACGGCCCCCTGCAGAACGTCGGTCGAATCCTCGCCGATCTCGGAGCCGAGGTCGTGCGCGTCGAGGAGCCCGGCGGATCGAGCGCGCGTCGCGAGGGCGTCATCGTCGATGGCCGCAACCTCACGTTCGCACTCAAGAACGCCGGCAAGCGGCGCGTCGAGATTGACGTTGCGACCGAGGAGGGCCGCGGCGCGTTCGCAGAGCTGGCCGCGTCGGCAGACGTCGTGATCCGTGACGGCTCAGCCTGGCAATGGGCCGACCGGGGGCTGTCGGCCGCAGCGCTGCGCGCTGCCAACCCGCGCCTGGTGGTCGTGGAGATGAGTGACTTCGGCAGCTTCGGTGACCGCTCGTCGTGGCAGGCAACCCCCGATGTGCACGCTGCGCTCAGTACCGTGCTGTCGCGCTCGGGTCTCCCCGATGTCACCGAGCCACTGCTGCCCCCGGAGTTCCTTGCCTACGAATCCGCCGCGGTGCAGGCCGCCTGGGTGGTCATGCTCGAACTCGCCCACGTGCGCGCCACCGGTGAGGGTGACACCGCTGACTTCTCAGTGCAGGAGGGCCTCATCCAGATCCTCGACCCCGTCTTCGGGATCGGCGGCAGCGCGCGAGCCGGTGTTCCTCTCCGAGACCTGCCGCGCGGGCGGCCCGACTCGCGTCACCTCTACCCGATCTTCCGCGCCAAGGACGGCTGGGTGCGCATCTGCGTGCTCGCGAAGCGTCAGTGGCAGGGGATGTTCGAGTGGCTCGGGAGGCCGGCGGAGTTCGCCGACCCTCGGTACGACGACACGCAGGTCCGATTCGGTGCCGTGGCGACGCTATACCCGCGCATCGGTCAGCTGTTCGCCGGACTCACGATGGAAGAAGCCGTCGAGCAAGGCCAACAGCTCGGCGTGCCGACCGCCGCGGTGGCCGATGCTGCCGACGTACTCGGCGAAGCAGCGTTCCACGAGAGCGGATCGTTCGCCCCTGCCCCGGCGCTGGGCGAGGGTGCCGTCGCCCACACCGGCTGGTTCGAGATCGACGACGTCCGGGCGGGGGCGCGGTGGGCTGAAGAGGGGGCGACCGATCTGACCGCGAAAAGCACGCCCGGTCTCGTCAGCGTCCACGACGCGCGCCCGGGCCGTCTCCCGTTCGAGGGGATGCGGGTCCTGGATCTCGGCGTCATCGTGGTCGGCGCCGAACTGGGACGGCTGTTCGCTGACTACGGCGCGGATGTCATCAAGATCGAGTCGAGCTCGTTCCCCGACGGATCACGCCAGTCGCCCGGCGGGGAGCTCATCACCGAGGGTGCCAGCTGGGGGATGCGCAACAAGCGCAGCCTCGGCCTGAACCTTCGTACCGAAGAGGGCCGCCGCATCTTCGCCGACCTCGTCACGGCAAGCGACATCATCCTCACGAACTTCAAGCCGGGCACTCTCGCGTCGCTCGGATTCGACATGGAGACGCTGCGCTCGCTCAACCCGGCCATCATCCTGTCCGAATCGAGCGCCTTCGGAAACCACGGTCCGTGGAGCCGTCGACTCGGCTACGGCCCGCTCGTGCGTGCGAGCGCCGGCCTCTCGAAGCTCTGGTCGTACCCCGGCAACGAAGACGGGTTCAGCGATGCGATCACGATCTTCCCCGATCACGTCGTGGCGCGGCTCAACGCCGTTGCCATCGTCTCCCTGCTGCTGCGCCGCGATCGGACAGGACGAGGCGGACGGGTCAGCACCGCACAGGTCGACGCGATCTTCGGCGGCATCGCGGACTGGCTGGCGGCGGAGTCCCTGCAGACCGGTGCGGGGCTGCGCGCCACCGGTAACGACCGGGACGGCGACGCCTTCCGCGGCGTCTTCGCGAGCCGGGGCGACGACGAGTGGCTTGTCGTCGACGCGCGGGGCGACGACCGCTTCGCGGCGGTCGCGCGGATCATCGGCCGCCCGGACCTCGCGGCCGCGCCGCACCTGGCGACGGCCGATGAGCGGTGGGCACACCGTGTCGAACTGCGGGCCGTACTCGCATCGTGGTCAGCCGAGCGCACGGGGACGGATGCCGCTGCCGCCTTGCAGGCGGCGGGCGTGCCGGCCGCACCGATGCTCCGCCTCGACGACCTGCAGACCGATGCACACCTCCGAACTCGCGGCGTGTTCGGGCGCCTCGTTCAGCCTCAGCTACCCGAACCGCTCCCGACGAATCTGGGCGAGGCGCGCACCGAGAGCCTCGCCGACCCCCGGCTCACTCCTGCGCCCCTCCCCGCCGAACACACCCGGAGCGTCCTCGAGGACGTGCTGGGGCTGCCTGCCGAAGAGATCGAGCGTCTGCTCGCCGCCGGAGACCTCGAAGAACATCCCGCCGCGGCGCCGCACGTCGTTGCCACCGCTCCCGCTGTCTGACCCGACGCAACCGAAAAGGGAAGAAATGACCATCTCCACCACGGAACACACAACGACCATCGACCTGCCGGCGACCGTCGTCGAGATCGGAGGTGAGGGCGCGGTCCTCGCCGAGCAGCGCGGACACGTCCTCCTCGTCACGATCAACCGGCCCGAGGCGCGCAACGCTGTCAACCGCTCGGTGATGGTCGGCGTCGGCGAGGCGCTCGACTTCGCCGAAGAACAGTCCGATGTCTGGGCCGTCATCATCACCGGTGCCGGTGACAAGGCCTTCTGCGCCGGCGCCGACCTCAAGGCGGCGGCCGCGGGCGAGCTCACCGACGCGGGCGACGAGCGCCTGCGCCGCTGGGGATTCGCCGGATACGTGACCCATCACATCTCCAAGCCCACGATTGCCGCCGTCAACGGATTCGCGCTGGGCGGCGGTACCGAGATCACGCTCGCGAGCGACCTTGCCATCGCCGCGGATACCGCGAACTTCGGGCTGCCAGAGGTCAAGCGCGGCATCTTCGCCGGAGCGGGTGGAGCATTCCGCCTGCCGCGCGCGATCCCCGACAAGATCGCGATGGAGGCGGTGCTGACCGGCAGACCGATCTCGGCGCAGCGGGCATATGAGCTCGGTCTCGTCAACCGCGTTGTTCCCCGGGATGACCTGCTCGAGGCCGCGTTCGCGCTGGCCGATGAGATCCTTCAGAACGCACCGCTCGCCGTGCAGGTGAGCAAGCGCATCGCAAAGGGAATCACCGATGGCGCGGTTCCCGCAGAGGCGGGCGACTGGGAGCGCACAGGGCGTGAGGGAGCCGTGCTCATGGCCAGCGCGGACGCCCGCGAGGGGATGCTCGCGTTCGCCGAGAAGCGCGCGCCGAAGTGGCAGGGGAAGTGACGATGACGACGACACGCACCGCCATCGCCGGCCTCGGAATGAGCGAGCTCGGCAAGGTCTACGGATACACCGCCACCGAGTTCGCCTCGATCGCCGTGCGCAATGCCGTCGCCGATGCCGGGCTGCAGCTGAGCGATCTGGACGGCCTGATCATGTCCAGCGGGATCAACCCCGGGGTGGGGCTGAACCTGCAGGGTGCGCTGGGGCTCACAGACCTCACCGTCCTCACGTACATGCAGGGCTATGGGTCGACGGCTGCGCAGATGGTGCAGTACGCGGCCATGGCGATCGACGCGGGCATGGCTCAGACGATCGCGATCGTGTGGGCCGACGACCCCCTCCAGGCCGACCGTGGCGCGGGCGCCGCCTACAAGTCGGCAGCCGCCGGCTACTCCGGCTGGCAGGGCATGCTGGCGTCAAGCGGCATCTACAGCGCGAACACCTACTATGCGCTGGCTGCTCGCCGGCACATGCAGAAGTACGGCACGACGAACGACCACTTCGGAGCGATCGCGGTGGCGCAGCGCGAGTGGGCGACGCTCAACCCGCTCGCCCAGCTGAGGACTCCGATCACGCTCGACGACTACCACGATTCGCGCTGGATCTCGGAGCCCTTTCACCTGCTCGATTGCTGCCTCGTCTCCAATGGCGCCATCGCGCTGATCATCACGTCCCTCGATCGCGCCCGATCGCTCGCGCAGCCGCCGGTCGAGATCCTCGGCTGGGCGCAGACGCATCCCGGCCGCACCGGCGTTCGCAACGATGACTTCGGATTGGTCACCGGCGCTGCGCGTTCTGGCCCCGCGGCCCTGCGCATGGCCGATACGACGCTCGACGAGATCGACGTGGTCGAGGTCTACGACTGCTACACGTACACCGCCCTCGTCACCCTCGAGGACTACGGTTTCGTGCCGAAGGGCGAGGGTGGAGCGGCGCTCGCCGAGCCCGGCATGCTCGGCATCAACGGTCGCCTCAAGGTCAACACCGGCGGCGGCGAGCTGTCCTCCTACTACCTCTGGGGAATGACCCCGCTGTCCGAGGGCGTGATCCAGGCGCGTGGACAGGGCGGCGAGCGGCAGGTCGCGAAACACGACCGCGTCCTCGTTTCCGGCAACGGCGGCACCCTCGATCATCACGCGACCCTCGTGCTCGGCACGGTCTGAAAGGAACCAGACATGGCGATCATGCCTGTGCGGCGGGACGCCGCCACCGCGACCTTCTTCGACGGCACCGCGCAGGGCGAGTTCCTGCTCATCCGCGACACGCTGACCGGGGATCTGCTCGATCCTCGCACCGACACCGCCTTCGACCGGCCCCGCTTCGAACACGTCGCAGCGTCCGGGAACGGGACGGTCGTCTCCTGGTCGATCCCGCACACTCGCCTTCCCGACGGGACCACGCAGCAGAGCGTCGTCGGCATCGTGCAGCTCGACGAAGGCCCCTGGTGGTGGACCGAGATCCGTGGGTTCGCCGCCGACGAATCGCTCGACGGCGCCGCTGTCGTCGTGGGATTCGAGCGCTCCGGCGACGGAGAGCACGACGAGGTCATTCCGTACTTCACCAAATCCGACTGACCGTACGAAGCAGTTGACTACGAAAGGACAATGATGTCTGACAAGATCACGCAGTCGCCCGCCGGCCCACCGGCAACGAGTGGTGGGCCGGTGGGGCTCCTGACGGTCGAGGAGACGATCGACAGGATGCCGCGCGTCGGCCTCACCCGCGGCGCATGGATCGCCCTCATGCTGGCCTTCTTCTTCGCGAACTACGACATCGGCGTCTTCGCCGTGTCGATCCCGTCGATGATGGCCGGTATCGGTCTCCAGCCCGGAGATCTGGCCTGGCCGGTTGCTTTGAACCTCGCCGGGTACGCGGTCGGTGCCTACATCTTCGGGCACATCTCCGACCGCAAGGGCCGTCGGATCGGTCTCTTCCTGACCATCCTCCTGCTCGGGACCGGTGGTGCGCTGACCGCGCTGGCATGGGACGCGGCTTCCCTGTCGTTCTTCCGATTCCTGACGGGGGGCGGCATGGGAGCAGTTCTCGCCCTCTGCTCGGCCTACATCGGTGAGATGGCGCCGAAGAACCGCCGGGGCAAGTACCTCGCCTTCCTCTATGTCATCGGCGGAATCCTGAATCTCGTGATCGGCTTCGCATCCCTCCCGGTGCTGGCCGCGATGCCCGAGCACGGATGGCGCGTCCTCATGGCGTTCGGTGGTCTGGTGCTGCTGATCCTGCCGTTCATCAACAGTCGCGACCTCATGGAGTCGCCGCGATGGCTGGTCGAACAGGGCAGGGTCCAGGAAGCGACGGCGATCGTCCGCAAGATGGAGCGCAACGCCGGCCTCGACCCCGCGGAGGACACGGAAATCCTGCGTGTGGCGGACAAACCTGACGTTGACGTCGAGGTTGAGAGCCCGCTGCGTCAGCTCCTTCGTCCGCCGCTCATCCAGCGGCTGCTCATCGTGCTCGGCTTCTGGTTCGTCTTCTACGTCGCGATGTACGGATTCGCCAGCTATCTGCCGCTTCTTCTCGCCGGGGTAGGCGTCGAGACCTCCAACGCCCTTTTCGTGACGGTGCTGACGCGGGTTGCTCCGCTGATCATCGGATTCGTCGTGGTCGCGCTCATCGAGAAGCTCGAGCGCCGCACCATGATCATCCAGGGGACGATCATCTTCGCGCTCGGTGTCGCGCTGATCATCGCCGGGTGGGGCGACATCGCGGCGACGATCGGCTCGCTCCTGGCGACGATGGGCATCGCGTACATGGCGACTCCGGCGTACACCTACACGGCCGAAGTCTTCCCGACGACTGCCCGCGGCACGGCCGCCTCGATCTGCGACGGTCTCGGTCACCTGGGCGGCGCCGTCGCGCCGTTCGTGATCCTCCCGATCTTGATCAATGCGGGCGCTGTCGCCGCCGGCATCACGATGATCGCGCTGCTGATCGTCGCGGCTGTCCTCATCCGTCTCGGCGTGCGGACAAAGGACCGGTCGCTGCTCGAGATCAACAACTGACACCCTCCACGACCCCGAGCATCGCAGCCCAGCTCGGTCGACCGAGGCAGCGCCTCGTGCATGCTCTGCACGAGGCGCTGCTTCTGGGATTCGTGGCCTTGCTCAGGGGGTAGGACACCCGTCGACGTGTCGTTGGCGTGACGTGCGTTCCCTGGGCACCCCGGCTGACACGGTGGGCTCGTTCATATGGTGTTCGTGTGCGCAGGTCCACGCGAAAGACGCCACCGTGAAAGCTGTTGAGGCTGACGTTGCCGAAGCTGCGGGCCGTCATGGATTCGACGCGTCCGGCGCGATCTGTGTGATCGACCTCATCCTCGTGGCCCGATTCGTGGGCTCGCTGTGGGCGATGTGTGGCAGACCGATATGTGCGAGCCCTTCTCCGCGCGTACCTGCAAATACTCCTTGACTACGTAGTCAGAATCCCCATACGATAGCCACGCCCATTCAGAGAGGAGAGGCTGTGAGCGAAGCGGCTCCCCGCACCCGGCGCGTATCCATGACGGACGTCGCGCGTATCGCCGGCGTCTCCCAGAAGACCGTCTCCCGAGTCATCAACGATGAACCGTACGTGACCGACAGCGTCCGCGAGCGGGTGCTCGATGTGATCGACCGGGTCGGGTTCCGTCCGAACGAAGCGGCTCGCGCCCTCGTCACCCAGCGGACCAGGCGGATCGGCGTCGTCGCCCTGGGCGGCACCGGGTTCTACGGCCCCACCTCCGTGCTGGCCGGTGTCGAGTCTGTCGCTCGCGGGGCGGGCTATGCGCTGAGCATCATGCGCACCGACCCGGGTGAGGGAGCCGACATCCAGGCCGCGATCGACGCGCTCGCGGGGCAAGGGGCCGAGGCCATCGTCATCTCGGAGCCAGTGGACTTCGGTCGCGGGCCGCTCAGCATTCCCGACGGCATCGAGGTGCTCACGTTCGGGATGGCTCCCGTGACCAGCAGTCCGCGCGAGCTCGTCATCGGTGCGGATGAGGAGGCGAGTTCGCGTGACGCGACCGAACACCTCCTGGTCCAGGGGCACGCCACCGTGCACCACATCTCCGGCCCGATGAACTGGCTCTCCAGCCAGCGCCGCCGCGAGGGGTGGCAGCGGGCGCTCGCCGATGAGGGCGCCCCGATCACCGAGCCGGTTGAGGGGGACTGGACCCCCGCCGGCGGATACGCCGCGATGGCCGTGATTCTCGAGTCCGGCCTGTGCACCGCCGTGTTCGTCGCCAACGATCAGATGGCGATCGGTGCGATGTCCGCGATCCAGGCCGCCGGTCTTCGTGTCCCCGAGGACGTCGCCGTCGTCGGCTTCGACGACATCGATGTGTCCGCCTACCTTCCTGTTCCCCTCACCACCGTCCGCCAGGACTTCGCCGAGACATCCCGGATCGGAATGCACCGGCTGCTTCGTGCTCTCGACGGGCATGCGCCCGAGAGTGCGCACCGCACCCTCCGCGCTCACCTCGTCATCCGCGAGTCGAGCCGCAGCCCCTCCACTCGCTGACGCTCTCCCCACCCCGGAGACGTCGGCGTCCCGCAGTATGACAACGTAGTCAGGATTTTCGCATGACCAGATCCCCTCATCCACCAGGACTGACACGCAGGGACGTTCTCCGCCTTTTCGCCATCGGCGGTGGCGCCGCGCTGCTGGGCCCGAGCCTCGCCGGCTGCGCGCCCGCCAACACCCGACCGACTACATCGGGCGACATCGACCTGTCGTTCTGGACGCACGACGACGGCTACATCGCCTTCTTCACCGACGCGGTTCCGCTCGCGGAGGCGAACTCGCCGTTCCGCTACCGCCTGGACATCACGAAGGCCGGCGCGTCCGACATCGTTACCAAACTCATCGCGCAGGCCGTCGCCGGCACCGGCACGCCGGATGTCGTGGGACTGGAGATCGGAGCGTTCGCGCGGATGCTCCGTGGCGACATCGCCCCAGAGCTGCTCGCCGACTACAGCGACGCGATCGCCCCGATCGCGGACGATCTCATCACCGCGCGCCTCACCCCGTTCAGCAAGGACGGCAGGGTGTATGCCCTCGACTCCGACACTCCGCTTACCGTGCTCTACCACCGGGCCGACGAGTACAAGCGGCTGGGGCTGAGCACCGACTTCGGCACCTGGGAGGAGTTCGGTCGGGTGGGCGCACGCATCGCGGAGAAGGAGGGCGTCGCCCTCAGCGCGGTCGCGACGAGCGACCCCGGCGGCACGGTGCAGAACTGGCACATCCACTTGCTCCAGCGCGGCGGCGACCTCTTCGACGCGGACGGCAACGCCACGCTCGAGACGCCGGAGGCCGAAGACGCCCTGACATTCGTCGCACAGGGCGTGCAGTCTGGTGCGATCGCCACCGTGGCGGACATGTACGGCCCGAGCGTTCAGAGTGGACTCAAATCCGGCAAGATCCTCGGCGTCAACATGCCGTCGTGGTACGCCAGCTACGGAATCAAGCCGAACGTCCCCGAGCAGTCGGGAATGTGGCGCATCGCGCCGCTCCCGCGATTCGAGGGTGGCGGCGGACGCACGGCTGTCGGCGGCGGCACCGGATTCGGCACGCTCCGCGACAAGACGGCAACGGACGCTGGCATCGCGCTCGTCACCACCGCCTACCTGGAACCAGAGCAGCAGATCGCCCGCTACAAGGCGATGGGCTACCTGCCCACACGGCGTTCGGTGTTCGAGTCCGCGGAACTGGCCGCGTTGGAAGACGAGTACTTCGGAGGCCAGCGCCTCTTCGAGACCTATAAGGACATCGTGGACGACGTGCCCGAAGTCCATCAGAGCGCCAACAGCTCGATCATGACCACCGTGCTGTCCGGGCACCTCCTGCGCGCATACAAGGGGCAGGTCTCCCCGGCTCAGGCGCTGCGCGACGCGGCAGCCGACTACCGAGGGCAGGCCCGCGGATGAGTGCCATCACCTACACCGAGACCAACACTGTTCCCCGACTGCGCGGGAAACGCCCGCGCGGCGGACGCATCCGCGGCGGTGCGGCGCCGTACCTGTTCATCGCCCCGTTCTACGTGCTGTACGGGCTGTTCATGATCATCCCGATCGGCGCGGCGATCGTGCTCAGCCTCACCGAATGGGTCGGGTTGGGTGTGCCCAACTGGATCGGCGTGCAGAACTACGTCGACCTCGCGCACGACACCAGCTTCGGCAACGCCCTGGTGAACTCCGCGATCTACACGCTCATCGCCGTGCTGATCGTGGTTCCGGTCGCACTCCTCGTGGCCCAGGCCCTCAACGCCCGCGGGCTTAAGCTGCGTGACCTGTTCCGTGTCGCGTTCTTCGTGCCGATGGTGCTCTCGCCGATCGTGATCGCCCTGATCTACAGCCTGATCTTTGATCGCGACTACGGCCTCCTCAACGCCACCCTGCACGCCCTGATCGGTGTTCCGAACGTGGATTGGCTGGGGGATCCGACCCTGGCGAAGGGTGCCATCGGCTTCGTGCTGCTGTGGCGCACGGTCGGCTACCTCACGATCTTCTTCCTGGCGGCACTGCAGAACGTGCCGCAGGAGCTGTATGAGGCAGCCGCCCTCGACGGCGCAGGGCCGGTGCGCTCCTTCGTCACCGTGACCCTTCCGTCGATCCGCCCGGTGACGGCGTTCGTCATTGTCACGTCGTTCATCAGCGCGGCGCAGCTGTTCGACGAGCCCTATCTGCTCACCAAGGGAGGACCGGGGGAGGCGACCCTCAGCGTCGCGATGTTCATCTACCGCGCCGCCTTCGAACGGCAGCAGTTCGGCTATGCGGCGGCAGCCGGCGTGGTGCTGTTCGCCGTGGTGTTCATCGTCAGCCAGGGGCTCAACCGCCTGCTCGGCATCGGGAGGGAATCATGACCGCACTCACCGTCGAACGACCCGCGACGGCGCCCGCGGCGTCGCCAGTGAACCGACGCCGACCCACGGGCGCACGAACCACACGACGCGTGCTGCTCTATGCGACGCTGATCGCGCTGCTGCTGGTGTTCATCGCACCACTGGTGTGGGCCGTGAGCGGATCTCTGAAGCAGCGCGGCGACATCTTCGCCGTGCCGCCCACGCTCATCCCGGATCCGGTGACGTTCGAGAACTATGTCAATCTCCTCTCCACGCAGCCGTTCTTGGCGTGGTTCGGAATGAGCGTCGGCACTGCGCTCATCGCGACGATCGTCTCGGTGTTCGTCTGCGCGCTCGCCGGCTACGGGTTCGCGAAGTTCCGCTTCCGCGGCCGGCGGGTGCTGTTCGCCGTGATGTTCAGCTCCCTGTCGGTGCCGTTCGCGGTGATCCTCGTGCCGCTGTTCATCCTCGTGGTCAAGAGCGGGCTGGCCAATCCCTGGTTCTCGCTCATCGTCCCCTGGGTGGCACCGGCGTTCGGCATCTTCATGATGCAGCAGTTCATCGTGCAGGCCGTGCCAGACGACATCATCGAGGCCGCCCGCATCGACGGCTGCAGCGAGTTCGGCACGTTCCTCCGCGTCGTACTGCCGTTGCTGCGTCCCTCGCTCGGTGCGCTCGCGGTGTGGAGCTTCCTGCAGAGCTACAACAGCTTCATGTGGCCGCTGGTGCTGGTCTCGGATGCCGAGCAGTACACCGTCCCGCTTGGACTGAACATCCTGTTCGCCTCGGAGAACCGCTCCTACGACCTCGTTCTGGCGGGTGCCGTGCTCGCCTCCATCCCCACCATCCTGGTGTTCATCCTGCTGCGCAAGCAGCTTCTCGAAGGCCTCACGGCCGGCGCTGTGAAGGGCTGATCCGCCATGACCACCCCCGAAAGGAACTTCATGTCCCACCTCGACGAGTCCGTGCTCTTCGGCGCCGCTTACTACCACGAATACCTTCCGACGCCGCGGCTCGAGGAGGACATGCGGCTGATGAAGGAGGCCGGATTCACCGTCATCCGCGTGGGTGAGTCGGTGTGGTCCACGTGGGAGCCGGATGACGGCGTGTTCGATCTGGAATGGCTCGCGCCGGTGCTCGATGCCGCCCAGGCCCACGGCATCCGCGTCATCCTGGGCACGCCGACCTACGCGGCGCCGCTGTGGCTGGTGCGCCAGCTTCCGGAGATCAACGTGGAGCGTCGTACGGGTCAGCGCATGGGATGGGGCGCACGTCAGGAGATCGATTACGCCCACCCCGCGTTCCTGTTCCACGCGGAGCGCGTGATCCGACGCATCATCGCGCGCTACGCCGACCACCCTGCGGTGATCGGATACCAGGTGGACAACGAGCCGGGCATGGTGCCGTTCGCCAACGATCAGGTGTTCCAGCGGTTCGTCGATGCGCTGCGTCGCGAGTACGGCACCGTCGACGCGCTGAACGAGGCGTGGGGCCTGACGTACTGGTCGCACCGGTTGGCGGACTGGGCCGACCTCTGGCGTCCTGACGGCAACGCGCAGCCGCAGTACTCGCTGGCCTGGCGTCAGTTCCAGGGCGAGATCACCAGCAGCTTCATCTCCTGGCAGGCCGACATCGTGCGCGAGTACGCCCGGGAGGATCAGTTCGTCACGACCTGCATCTCCTACGATCGCGAGACCGCGGACGAGGTGCAGCTGACCCGCAACCTCGACATCACTGCGGGCAATCCGTACTACCGGATGCAGGATGCCTTCGAACTGCCCAGCACCGACGACGCTGCGCAGTACTGGACCAGCACGGGCGTCTGGGCGCTGATCAACTCCGCCGATCGGATGTACGGCACGAAGCAGGCACCGTTCCTGGTCACCGAGACGAACGCGCAGGCCATCGGCATGCCCTGGTTCAATGAGCCGGCCTTCGACGGACAGTGGCGGCAGGCCGCGTGGGCGCTGGTGTCACGCGGCGCCACGATGATCGAGTACTGGCACTTCCACACGCTCCACGCCGGTGCCGAGACTTACTGGGGCGGCGTGCTGCCGCACAGCCAGCAGCCCGGGCGGGTGTACCGGGAGATCGCGCGGCTGGGCGCGGAGTTCGCGACGGCCGGAAACCGTGTCACCAGGCTCACGCCGGCGGCGGACATCGCGATCCTGTTCGACACCGACAGCAAGTGGGCGCAGGCGGAGCATCCCTCCCTCGCGCGCGACGGTGAGCCGGATCGACGCGCGTTCCAGACCGTACGTGATGCCTTCACCCGCGGAGTGTTCGAGGCCGGTCTGCAGGGTCGGGCTGTCCATCCCGCACAGCTGCGCGCGATCGACCCCGCGGCGTATGCGGCAGAGGTTCCGGTGCTGATCGCCGCCGCCTTCACGATCGCGACGGACGCGGATCTGGTGTGGCTGCGCGAGTACGCGGCGGCGGGCGGGCACCTCGTTGTGGGTGTGCGGACCGGGTACGAGGACGAGCAGGCGCGGGCTCGTCTGGAGCGCAAGCCTGCGCTGCTCGACGAGGCCGCAGGGGTCTGGTACGACGAGTTCTCCAACCTGACGACGCCGCTGCCGCTCGCCGGTGCGGAGGGGTTCGACGTCCCCGCCGACGCACACGCGACGCTATGGGTCGACGGGCTGCAGGTCGAGGACGCCGAGACTCTTGCAACGTACGTGCACCCGCACTTCGGACGCTGGCCCGCCATCACCACACGCCAGCACGGCGCGGGACGCGTCACCTACGTCGGCACTGTTCCCGACCGTGCGCTCGCGGCTGCGATCGCCGAATGGGCCGTGCGAGTGGGAGCCGGCGAGGCGGGATGGCGCCCCGATCACGACTCGCAGTCGGTGCAGAACGCCGTCAACGCGGCGGGTGAGCAGATCCACGTGGTGCACAACTGGTCGTGGGAGGCGAGCAGCTACACGCTTCCTGCCGCGGCACAGGACGTGCTGAGCGGCGAGGACTTCCCCGCGGGCGCCGAGGTGGAACTCGGCGCGTGGGATGTGCGGGTGTTCGCCTCGCGCTGACATCACCACGAACGCGGCGGCGCATCGAGTGATGCGCCGCCGCGTTCGTGGGTCTCACACGCGAGTGAGACGAACCGCCATGAACTGCCGACCGGGCAGCTCGATCCGTGCGGACCCGGCCGCGAAGGTGCCGGGCAGCCGGTCGACGGTCATGCTCCAGGTGTCGATGACGTCGATCACCCAGTCGCCCGAATCGAGCATGACGTTGCGGAAGCGGGGACGGTTGAAGCCGAAGTAGCCGACCTTCACCTGGCCGGCGACACCGCCCCAGGGCACATCCCAGTCTCCGGGGAGCGGATCCCAGACACCCTCCGGCGCCTCTGCCAGCAGCTGCTCCAGGAAGCCGATGCGATCGGGGGAGGTGCCGTGCAGGACTCCACCCTTCGACCACCACAGCACCTCGTCGTCAAGACCCAGCGCGGAGGGCAGGTAGGTCTCGCCGTGGCCGACGTAGCCGCCGCGCACCGCGCCCTCCCAGAACCGCCGCACCATCTCCTCGCCGGTGATGTTGCCCCAGCCCTGATCGATGTCGCCCTCGTAGGCGCACTCGTCGATCACGACCGGCTTGCCCCAGCGCTCGCGCCACTCGTCGGTGTTCTCGGCCGTGCGGTAGACGTCCACGCGCTGCACGCTGACATGAGTGATCCACGGCGCCGAATAGTCGTAGAACGGACGGCAGTTGTGGATCGAGTTCAGGTGGCCGAAGGGGTCCTCGGCACCGACGATCGCGGCCAGCCGCTCCCAGTCCTCGGTGTCCTTCGCCCACAGCAGGTCGTACTCATTGGCCATCGACCACCACACGTTCGCGAAACCGGACAGTCGGCGCACGATGTAGCGCAGATAGCGATCGTCCACGGCGGGGCCGAGGTCGGCGAATCCCCAGCGATCGTACGCGTGGAAGAGGATCAGATCGGCCTCGATGCCGAGCTCGGCCAGGTCTAGGATGCGCTGCTCCAGGCGGCGGAAGTGCGCGGGATCGAAGCGCTCCAGATCGAAGCCGTCCGCAAGCGATCCGACGAAGGGGAAGTCGGCCGGCTCATTCGCGTTGTACAGGTACGACTTCGGGAACACGCACATGCGGATCTTCGTGAACGGCGCCTCGGCGAGCGTGCTCAGAGTCTGCGCCTGCAGCTCGTCCGGCTGGTGCGTCCACGCGTACGCCGTCGTGCCGAGGGGACGATGCCGGGTGCCATCCGCGTGCCGGAAGTGGAACCCGTCCACGCGGACGGGGCCGTGGGCTCCCTCGGCGGCAGCACCCACCGTCACCGTTCCCGTCAGTCCGTCCAGAGAGCGCGCCGTCGATCGCGTGATGAAGCTCCACTCGCCCACCGCGTCGGCCAGCGCGCGGATCACGTAGGTGCCGTCCCCGTCGTAGAACCCACCCACACGGATCTCGGCACCGCCGCGCGTGAACACGGCGTCGAGTTCAACGTCCACGAACGGATTGCCGTGGGAGGGGCCCGCGAGGCGGATCTCCAGCGGAGCCCACAGCGTGACGTCGTGCGGCAGCGTCACGGTGGCTGAGGCCCGGGCGACATCCTCCGACTCATACGCCGGATCCGGATCGACAGCGGGTGCGTACGGGGGCCGCACTACATCGTCATCGATCTCGGCCAGCTCCGCCCACAGCTGCGCGCGCGCCTCCTCCGTCTCCAGCGCCGGCACGAGGGCGATGAGGGAACCCAGGCGTCCATCGCGGAACTGCACGGCCATGGGGGAGGCGGCGAAGCCCGGCATCAGCCGTTCGAGAACGGCGCGTGCTGCGGGGTTGTCGAGGGCTTCTCCGAAGGTGGAACGGCGATCGAACATGGAATCTCCTTCTCAGGCGATGGCAGTGGCGGCACGGATCGCGTCATCGACGCGGGAGAGCACCTCGGGCGGGGTGAACATGAGGGCGGTGGACAGCGGTCGTCCCGCTCCCCACACGGTGCCGGCACGGACCGACTCGGCGCGGCCCGGATCGATGGTGGCCAGCGTGTCCAGCAGCGCACGGTACGCGCGCGGGTCGTCAATCACGTCCGCGAGCGACGCTGCCAGACCCGGCAACGGCGGAAGGACGGGTGCCGACTCCGCGCGGTAGCGCCACTCGTGCGTGCCAGCGGCGACTTCGGCGGGTGCCCCCGGCACGGAAACCTCTGCGGTCGTGTTGGCGGGCACCACGGCGGTCACGACGATCTCGTCACCCTCCCGCACCCACGCCACCGACGCCGTCCCATACGGCGTCTCGTGGCGAGCCCGGGCGTGCGTGAGGGCTGCCAGCGGCCGCGGGGCGATCCGCAGCCGACGATACCCGGGCGCCGCAGGCGCGAGACCGGCGACCGAGCGGTGCAGCCAATCGGCGACGGCTCCGAGCGCGTAGTGATTGAACGAGGTCATCTCACCCGGATTGACCGACCCATCCGGCAGCAGCGAATCCCAACGCTCCCACACAGTGGTGGCACCCTGCGTGACGGGGTACAGCCAGGACGGGCACTCGGTCTGCAGCAGCAGTCGCTCCGCCGCCGCGAGGTGTCCCGCGGAGGTGAGTGCATCGGTGACGAGCGGCGTGCCGACGAAGCCGGTGGCGATGCGGTAGCCGCTTTCTCGGACCAGGGCTGCCAGCCGTTCGCCGAGAGCCGCGCGCTGCGCAGCATCCGTCACCAGATCGAACTCGAGGGCCAGCGCATAGGCGGTGACCGCATCGCTCATCATGCGACCAGCCGGCGTGACGTACTCGGCGACGAACGCCGCACGGGAACGCTCGGACAGCTCCGCGTAATGCGTGGCATCCGCGTCATGACCGAGCAGTGCCGCTGCCTGCGACACCTGCCGGAGCGAGCGTGCGAGATAAGCCGAGGCGACGATATCGGAGTCGACCTTCGCCGCACCGGGCTGATCGGCGGGTGCATCCGGGTCGAGCCAGTCGCCCAGCTGCATGCGTCCCGCCCAGAGTCCCCGGTCATCCGCGTCGCGAAGAACCGTATCGACCCAGTCCCGCATGCTCGGATACTGCGCGGCGAGCACCGACAGGTCGCCGAACCGGTCGTGCAGCACGGTCGGCACGACGGTGGCGGCATCCCCCCAGGCTGCGGGGGCTGCCCCGCCGGCGTCGGCGAAACCTGGAAGGGCCGCCGGAATCACCACGGGAACCGATCCACCCTCGCGAGCCTGTTCGTGCGTGAGGTCACGCAGCCACGAGGTGAGGAAGGCATTGCAGTCGTAGAGGAAGCTCGCCGTCGGCGCGAAGACCTGGATGTCTCCGGTCCAGCCCAGCCGTTCGTCGCGCTGCGGGCAGTCGGTCGGGATCGAGAGGAAGTTGCCGCGCATGCCCCACACGACGTTCTCGTGCAGCCGGTTGACGAGCGGATCCGAGCTCTCGAACCATCCCGACCGGGTCATGTCGGTGTGCAGCACCACCGCCTCGACATCGGCGGGTGACACATCGAGCCCGGAGATCTCCGCGTAGCGGAAGCCGTAGAACGAGAACCGCGACTCGAGCACGTCCTCGTCACCGGACAGGTCGAACGTGGCGGTGGCCGCCGCATTTCGGAGGGGACGCAGCGCCAGCTCGCCGTCTTCCAGTACCTCGGCATGGCGGACGACCACGCGCGTCCCGGCCGCTCCACGCGCGCGGATCCGCAGGCGCCCCACCAGGTTCTGACCGAAATCGAGGATGGTCCGGCCATCGGGAGTCGTGATGACGTCGGCGACGGGAAGCGCCTCGATGCGACGCACCGGGGGAGCGATGCGGGCTTCGGGCACCGGGACGTTCTCGAATCCGGGCAGGGCCGCTGCTCCGACGCGAACCGGAGCCCACGACGACGGTGCGCGTCGGAGATCCTGATGCTCGCCGGCGTAGATGCCGCTGTCGACCACCGGTCCGTCTCCCGCTGCCTCCCAGTCGGCACCCGTGGCGGCAAGCGTCTCGGTCGTGCCGTCCGGGTACGTCACACGCAACTGCGCGAGGAACGACGGCTGCGTTCCGTACAAGCGGTTCGTGAAGGTGAAGAACCCGTACTTCTCGGTGTACCACGCGCCCGCAATGGTCGCAGCGAGCTCGTTCACACCCTCACGAATCAGCGCGGTGACATCGACGCTCTCGTGCACCAGCCGATCGCGATACGCCGTCCACCCGGGGGCCAGCACATCGGACGACACCGCCGCGCCGTTGACGGTCGGCTCGGCGATGCCCAGTGCGGTCCAGAACAGCACCGCGCGGGTGACGGGACGCTCGACGGCGAAGGTCGTGCGCACTTCGGCGGGCTGCGCCTCCCGAGGGGGGTCCGCGAGCCCGATCGGCTCGGCGACCCACTCGCCCTCAGCGAGGAATCCGGCTTCGATTGGCAGCGGTGAGCTCCAGTCGGTCTGCGTACCCGAGTCAGCGGTCGCGCGCACGCGGACGGGCCGGATCTCTCCGGCGACGAGCGGGCGGAAGGGCCACGCCACCAGCACGCTGTCGCGCCCATCGATGACGATCGTGCAATCGCCGTCGGAGAGCTCCGCGGAGGCCTGCAGCCAACCCGGTTGGTCCGACGACACGGTCCAGCTCAGCCGGGGGGTCGCGGTCGCGACCACCGCGGTGTCATCGCGCAGTTCGGCCTTCAGCCGGGAGATGCGTGCTGCGGCGTTCAATCGTCGTCTCCTTCCGCGTGCCAGGACAGCAGCGCGACATCGCCCGTCACGGCGTAGACGCCGATGACCCGGCCGGTGAATGATTCGGCGGTCTCCGAGGACAGGAAGCGCCCGTCGACCTGCGCGATCTCGACCCACTCGCCGGCGATCGTCGCGCCCAGGTGGAACACGTCGCTGGTGCGGGGGAAGCCCGCACTCGCCTCCGGCTTGCGTGAGGCGATGTGCAGATCGATGACTCCATCCCCGGCGGGAACCGACCACTCCTGCACGAGATCGGCCACCACAGCACGGGCTGTCACGCGGTCGCCGCCCACTTCCACCTCCACATGGAAGCGCTCGTCGTAGCGCACCGCGAGTCCACCGACGCCCGCACCCGCATCGATGCGGACGGTGACGTCGTTGGTCAGGTGCTCCTGCCGTCGGCCGAGGAAGACCGGTCGGGGGTGGTCGAGCGTGCGGCCGTCGCCATGCAGCACCACGGCGTCCGCCCGCGCGTCCAGGTCCGTGAGCGATACGGGAGTGGCGCGTACGGCGATCCACTCGCCGTCGAGCGTCCGGGTCTCCGCGAAGTCGATGTCGACGCGAGTGCCGGGACGCGCGTTCAGCAGGACTGGATCGATCGCCGGCCAGCCGTCGTCCTCCCAGCGCACGGTCGTGACGAAGCTCTCGCGACCGAGCGCCGAGAAGGCGCGGGTCATGCTGCGGGGTCGCACCCCGAGCAGGACGCACAGCCACTCGTCATCCGGGCCGACCACGAGGTCACCGTGGCCGGTGTTCTGGATCGGACGGATGGTCGATCGGGCGGAGACCAGCGGGTTCTGGGGCGCGGTTTCGAACGGGCCGTCCGGGGCGTCGCCGCGTGCGATGGAGATGCCGTGGCCGCGCTCGGTGCCGCCCTCGGCGATCATCAGATACCACCGGCCGTTCACGGCGTACAGGTGCGGTGCCTCGGGGAACTGCCCGCCGGTTCCTGACCACAGCGAGCGCGGCTCTTCGAGAGCGCGATGGGTGTCCAGATCGACGCGCACCTGCTGGATCCCGAGATGCTGTCCGACGCCCTCACCCGAGAGGATCAGCCCGGAGAAGGTGATGTAGACGGTGCCATCGTCTCCCCATGCGATGTCCGGGTCGATCCCGTCGAGGGAGGCGGAGCCGTCCTGCTTCAGGATCAGATCGCCGTCGCTCCATGGGCCCGCAGCGTCTGTCGCGGTGAAGTGCAGCATGCCGCGCCCCATCGCATCGGTGATGACCAGGTGGAAGACGCCGTCACGGTGTCGGATGGTCGGCGCCCACGCACCGCCCGCAGTGGGAACCTCCTCGACCGCGAGCTGGCCGGGCCGAGTGGCCACGTGGCCGATGAGCTCCCAGGTCTCGAAGTCGGTGGAGCGGTGGATCGGGATGCCGGGCAGGTACTCGAACGTCGAGGTGGCCAGGAACCACTCGTCCCCCACGCGCACCACCGACGGGTCGGGGTGGAAGCCGTTGATCAGCGGGTTGTACAGCGTCGTCATGAGAGTGCTTTCCACATCGGGAGATGAATCATGCCAGGAGGCGACCGAGGTCACGGGCGAGTGCCGTGGCGCGCGGGTCTGCACCGCCGGGCCACGGGCCGCGGGCGATGGTCCAGGCGAATGTCAGGGCGGTGTCGGGATCCACACAGGCGAACGCGCCCATTGCACCGTCGTGGCCGAAGGCGCGAGGCCCGCCGAAGGGCAGAGCCTGGGACGGCTTCTGGAAGACGATCGCGTGCGCGCGGCCGTGTTGGTGGAGCACCTCGTCGTAGCCGCGGATCTGCTGCTGCCCGATGATCTGCGTCGTGTCGGCGCCGAGCAGGGGAGCAGCTCCCTCGACTCCCGTCACCGTCACCGCGAACAGACGCGCCAGGCCCCGCGCGCTTCCGGTTCCCGAGGTGGCGGGATGGCCGTACCGCCAGCTCTCCGGATTCCGCCCCAGGTCCACGTCACCGCCGGGTGAGGCGAAGACGACCGGACCGAGCGCGGAGAACGACGGCGCCGTGGTGTCCGACACCGGACGAACCATCGGCAGCAGCGTGACCAGTCGATGCTCCTGTGTCTCAGGCAGCCCGAGGAAGAAGTCGATGTCGTACGGAGCGCGGATCTCCTGCTCGTAGAACTCATGCAGCGTCCGACCGGTCACCCGGAAGACCAGCTCGTCGCCCAGATTCCCGATCGTGAGCGCGTGATATCCGAAGGCAGAGCCGGGATGCCAGAACGGCCGACTCGCGGCGAGGCGCTCGGCGGCGGCGTGATGATCCAGCAGCTCCGCGGCGGTCAGCGCCGGGGTGGCCTGGGGAAGCCCCGCCTGGTGCGACAGCAGCTGACGCACGGTGACCGCGGCCTTGCCCTTCGCCGCGAACTCCGGCCAGTAGTGCGCGACCGGCTGGTCGAGGTCGAGCTCGCCCCGCTCGACCAGCAGCCCGATCGACAGCCCGACGGTGTTCTTCGTGACCGAGAACGGGACCGTGACAGAGTCCTCACTCAGGTGAGGTCCGCCCCAGGCGTCCAGGACGACGTGACCGTCGTGGTAGGCCGCAACCTGGAAGGAGAGGTCGGCATCGTGGGCGAGGTAGCCCTCCAGGCGCGCGACGACATCGGAGAGTCGATCGTCGGCGCGCCCCTGGAGGAGACCCGTGAGCTCGGAGTGAGTCACTCCTGCGTCCACTCGACGCGCAGCGGAAGCTCGGCGACCGAGGAGCCCACGGCGAGGGTATACGTGCCGGGCTCGACGACCCACTCACCGGTCCAGTGGGCGAGACGGCGGGCGGGGACGGGGATGGTGACCGTCGCCGTGTCGCCGGCCGCCACCTGGGCGACGGCGAAGCCGACCAGCCAGCGGACCGGGCGATCGACGCTGGAGTCGGTGCGCTCGGCATACACCTGAACGACCTGCTTGCCGGTGCGGGCACCGGTGTTGGTCACCGTCACCTCGACGGTGTCGCCGGTGCGGTGGGCCGCATCCCACGACCACTGCGTGTAGCCGAGACCGTGACCGAACGGGAACGCCGGCTCCGCCGCGTTCTTCAGCCAGGCGCGGTAGCCGATGTTGATGCCCTCGTCGTAGTAGAGACGTCCCTCGACCGGGGTGACATCGCTCACCGGCACGTCGGCGAGGGTCGCAGGCCACGTGGTGGGCAGTCGACCGCCGGGTTCGGCGGCACCGGTGAGCACATCCGCGACGGCGTGACCGAACTCCTGCCCGCCGAAGTAGCCCTGCACGATCGCGGCGACGCTCGACGCCCACGGCAGCACGACGGGAGAACCGGCGTTCACCACCACGATCGTGGGGGTGCCGGTGGCGGCGACAGCACGGACCAGGTCATCCTGGCGGCCGGGTAGATCCAGATCGACGCGGTCGTAGCCCTCGGATTCGACGGCCGAGTTCGTCCCGACGACGACGACGGCCACCTCGGCCGCGCGTGCAGCTTCCGCGGCGCGCGCGATGAGGAGGTCGGGGTCCGTGCGCTCGGGGGCGATGCCGAGCGTCACGCTGAGCGCGCCGTCGATGCCACCTCGTGACTCGCGAGTGAACTCGGCGCGGATGTCCACGGGACGACCGGCCTCGACCCGGACGGCGGCGGTGAGCGACGGCGGGTTCAGGAACGCGGCCCCCAGGTCGGTTCCCTCCAGCACGGGGACGTCGTCCAGCACGAGCTTGTCGTCCACGAACACACGGCCGGGGTTCGCACCGGCGAAGCCGAGCTGGATCTCGCCGGTCTCGGTCGGCGTGAAGCGCGTGGCGAGGACGATCGTGCGGCTGGCACCGATCGGAGCGTCGCCACCGAACCAGACCAGTGCCGTGGCGCGGCGATCCTCCGTGAACAGCTCGGTGCCGTCCGCAGCGAGGAACGAGACGCGGAGGCCGGGCTCACCGGTGACGGGGTTGGTGATCGCAGCCAGCGGGAACTCAGCGACCCCCTCCTGCACCACGGCACCGATCTCGTAGCGGACATCAGCGGATGCGAACGACTCGCAGAGCGCATCGAGCGGGGAGACGACGCTCTCGGGGAGCACCGTGGCGGAGCCGCCACCCTGGGTGCGGGCGTCCTTCGCGTTGTGTCCGATGACGGCGATGCGTGTCAGCGCAGCGGGATCCAGCGGCAGAACTCCCGAGTTCTGCAGGAGCACGGTGCCCTCGATTGCAGCCTCCCGAGCGAATGCGGAGGCGTCGAGCGGGGCCGGAACGATGGCGTCGGAGCCCTCGAGTGCGCCGACACGCTCGGCGAGCAGCAGGATGCGCAGCACCTTGCGATCGATGTCTGACTCCTGCACTCGTCCGTCGCGGACTGCGGCGACAAGGTCCGCCCATGCGGGTGCGGGCCCGGGCATCGCGAGATCCTGGGCGGCGGCGATCGCATCGAGCGAGCGCACGGCCGTCCAGTCGCTGACGACCACACCGTCGAAGCCCCACTCGCTGTTCAGCGGGTCTTCCAGCAGCTCGTTCTCGGTCATGGTGACGCCGTCCACCGAGTTGTACGCGCTCATGATCGACCACGCGCCGGCCTCGACCGCACGCTCGAACGGGGCGAGGTACAGCTCCCGCAGCGCCCGATCATCGACTTCGACGTCCACCGTGAACCGATCGGTCTCCGAGTCATTGGCCACGTAGTGCTTCGGTGTGGCGGCTACGCCGTTCTCCTGCAGACCTCGGACGTAGGCGGCACCCAGTTCGGCGGTGAGCTCGGGATCCTCGCTCAGGCACTCGAAGTGGCGTCCGCCGAGCGGCGAGCGATGCAGGTTGATGGTGGGGCCGAGGACGACATCGACACCCTTCCTGCGGGCCTCCGACGCCGCGGCTGCGCCGTAGCGATAAGCCAGGTCGACATCCCAGGACGCGGCCAGTGCTGAACCCGACGGCATGTTGAGGGACGGCTCGCGCTCATCCCACCGCGGACCGCGGACGCCGGCGGGGCCGTCTGACAGCGTGAGCGCACGCAGACCGATCTCCGGCAGCGGGGTGGTCGTCCAGAAGTCGGCGCCCTGGATGAGCGCTGCCTTCTGCTCCAGAGTCAGCTTCTCCAGAAGCGGGCGGAGGTGATCGGTGGTCGCGGTCATGCTGCGTTTCCTTCTGCGGCGGTCTGCGCGTCGATGAGAGCGCGACGGTCGGTGCGCCGCTTCTGCTGCGCGTCGGGGTCGGGGACGGGTGCGGCCAGGAACAGCCGCTGTGTGTAGGGATGCTGCGGACGGGAGGTGACCTGGTCGCCATCCCCGGTCTCCACGAGTTCGCCGCGGAACATGACCGCCACGCGATGACTGATGTGGCGAACGACGGCGAGGTCGTGCGAGATGAAGAGGTAGGCGACGCCCGTGCGCTCCTGGATCTCGATGAACAGGTCGAGCACGCGAGCCTGGGTCGACAGGTCGAGGGCCGATACCGGCTCGTCGCACACGATCAGCTTGGGATCCAGCGCCAGCGCGCGGGCGATCGCCACGCGCTGGCGCTGCCCGCCGGAGAACTCGCGGGGCAGGCGACGGGCAGCATCCGCCGGCAGGCCCACGCGATCGAGCAGGTCGGAGACGCGAGCGAGCGCCTCACGGGAGGTGACCCCCCGCGCGGTGAGCGGTTCGGCGAGGATCTGAGCGATCGTCATCGACGGATTCAGCGAGGAGTACGGGTCCTGGAACACCACCTGGATGTCGCTGGCGAGTCCGCGTCGCTCGCGGCGGTTCAGGTGGCCGATCTCGCGACCCTCGAACTTCACCGAGCCTCCCGTGACGGGTGCGAGGCCCAGGACCGCCCGGCCCAGGGTGGTCTTGCCCGAACCGGACTCGCCCACCAGACCCACGGTCTCACCGGGGCGGATGTCGATCGACACGCCCTTGAGAGCATGGAACGGCTGGGCCCGGAAGCCCTTGCCCGGGTAGGTGACGTTGAGGTCGGAGACCTCGAGCAGGGTGGTCATGACCGGCCTCCTTCGGTGGTGGTCGCGCTCACCAGCGGCCCGCGGGCCGGCCCCTCGTCGAGGATCGCGTCGAGCAGCGACTGCGTGTACGGGTGCGACGGGGTGCGCAGGATGGTGCGGACAGAACCCTGTTCGACGAACAGACCCTGCTGCATCACCGTGACGCGGTCGCACAGGTCGGCGACGACGCCGAAGTTGTGCGTGACCAGCAGCATGGCCATCTGACGCTCGCGCTGCAGGTCTCGAAGCAGGTCGAGCACCTCCGCCTGCACCGTCACGTCGAGAGCGGTGGTCGGCTCGTCCGCGATGATCAGATCGGGATCGGTCGACACGGCACCCGCGATGAGGACGCGCTGCGCCATGCCTCCGGAGACCTCGAACGGATACGCGTCGAACGTGCGCTTCGGGTTGGGGATGCCGACCCGGTCGAGCAGTGCGAGCGCCTTGTCGGTGGCGTCCTTCTTGGAGAGCCCGAGGTGCTTGCGCAGCGGCTCGATCAGCTGATAGCCGATGGTGAACGAGGGGTCCAGGTTGCTCATCGGCTCCTGCGGGATGTATCCGATCCGCGTTCCGAGGATCCCGGAGTACGCCCGCTCGGAGGCACCGGCCAGCTGCGTGCCCTCGAGGAGGATCGAACCGCCGGTGACCTGTCCGCCACGGGGGAGCAGTCCGAGCACGGCGAACGCGGTCTGCGTCTTGCCCGATCCGGATTCTCCGATCAGGCCGTGCACCTCGCCCCGGCGGATCTGCAGGGACACACCGTGGACCACTTCGATGTCGGCGCCCCGCGGCTGCTGATACGCCACCCGCAGGTCGTCGATGGTCAGGATGGGAGCGCCCGCGAGGGCACTGGTGCGGTCATCGTCGGGATGCACGATGGTCTCGCCGATGACCGGCAGCTCCGCCGAGTCCTCGAGAGCATCGGCGTCTCCACCCGAGAGGTTGATCGACGTGGTGACGGCGGCGATCGATCCGGTGGCGGTGGTGACCGCACGACGCCGACGACGGCGGACGACCGTCGTGCGCTCCAGCACGTCACGCATGCCGTTGGCCAGGAGCGTCAGCGCGATCGAGGTGACGGCGATCGCGAGCGAGGGCCACACCATGAGGAGCGGCTGCTTGTAGATGTTGGCGAAGCCGTCGTTGAGCATGCTGCCCCAGGTCGGGACGCTCATGTCGCCGAGTCCCAGGAACTCCAGTCCCGACTGGATCGCGATCGCGATGCCAGTGATGATCGCCGACTGGATGATGATCGGTGCGCGCACGACCGAGAGGATGTGGCGACCGATGATGCGGAGGTCGGAGAGGCCCGACACACGAGCGGCATCGACGTACAGCTCGCCGCGAACGGCCGTCACGGCGGCATGCACGAGGCGGAAGTACGCGGGAGCGAGGAGGATGCCGAAGATGAACATCGCCAGCCAGACGCTCGGGCCGAGGACGGTGCGGGCCGCCAGCAGCACGACCATACCCGGAAGCGCCATCACCAGCGATGTGACCCACGATGCGACCGCGTCGAACCGGCCCCGGTAGTAACCGGCGATCAGCCCCGAGATCACGCCGATGAGGAGGGCCGTCACCACGGCGACCATGGCTGCGGCGAGGGTGATCTGCGTGGCTGCCAGCAACCGGGAGAGCACGTCGCGGCCCGCGCTGTCGGCACCCAGCGGGTGCTCGGCGCTGGGTGCTGCGAGCACCAGCTCAAGCGAGGCGAGGTTCGGGTCGAACGGCGCGATCCATCGGCCGATGATGGCGATCACCGCGACCAGGACGAGGAAGATCAACGAGACGAGCGCGACCGGACGGCGCACGAGCCGGCTCAGCAGCGAGGTCTTGACGGCGGGCGTCGGCACCGCCGGGGGCGTGGCAATGGCGGTCATGAGAGTCGCACCTTCGGGTTGAGAGCGGCCTGCGCGAGGTCGATGACGAGGTTCACGATGAGCACGATCACGGCGAACGCGATCACGACACCCATGACGACAGGGATGTCGCCCTGGGTGGTGGCCGAGACGGTGAGCTGGCCCATGCCCGGCAGGGCGAACACCTGCTCGACGATCACCGCGCCGCCGAGGAGGCCGATGAACTGCACGGCCAGGACGGCGAGGGCCGGACCTCCCGCATTGCGCAGCACGTGCTTGTACACGACGCTGCCCGAGGACAGGCCGCGGGCGCGAAGGGTGCGGACGTAGTCGCGCGACATCGCGTCGGTCACGGAGCCGCGGATCTGCTGCGCCACCGCGGCGATGGCGCCGAGCGAGAGAGCGATGATCGGCAGCGTCACCGAGGCCAGCCAACCGGCGAACGACTGGGTGATCGGTATGTACCCGGTGGCCTTGAACAGATGCAGGTTGATCGCGAAGATCAGCACCAGGTACAGCGCGATCAGGAATCCGGGGATCGCGAACCCGACCACCGAGATGAACTGGACGAGAGCGTCGACCCAGCCGCCGCGTCGGGCGGCGAGCACGCCGAGCACGATGGCCAGCACGGCCGAGATGATCGTCGCGCCGATCACCAGCGACAGGCTGACACTCAGGCGGCCGCCGAGGCTGACGGCGACGAGCTGCCCGTTGAACCACGAGCGACCGAGGTCTCCGGTGAGAGCGGAGGTCAGCCAGTCCCAGTACTGCACGACGAGCGGGCGGTCCAGCCCGAGCTCCGCCGACTTCTGGGCGACGAGCTCGGCCGTGGCGTTCTGGCCGAGGATGCGACGCGCGATGTTCGCGCTGTCGAGGAAGAGGAGTCCGAACGTCACGATCGAGATGACGACGAGCAGGACGACGCCGGAAATCACACGGCGAACGATGAACATGAGCATGCTGCGCTCCTGTGTCTCAGAGGAATCGGGATCCGGCCCGCCCGCCGATGCGGGCGAGCGGGCCGGAGGGGCCGATCAGGACTTCGGCGTGAAGTCGTAGATCGCGGGGTAGGCGTTCGTCGGGAGCACCTTGACCGTCGTGTTCGCGTCCGTCGCGAAGCTGCCCTGCACGCGGTAGAACGGTGCAAACCACGCCTGCTCGACGATGTAGGTGTTCAGCTCCTTAGCGACCGATGCCTGCGTCGCCTCGTCGCCGAACTGGATCTGCTTGATGTACTCGTCGACCTTCGGGTCGTCGTAGTGGAACGGGTTGAAAATCGCGGTGGGGGCGATCATGAACTGAATCAGCTGCCAGTCCGGGTTCTGCTCCAGCGCCATGAAGGACTGCGCGAACTTCGGGGCGAGGAGATCGGCGATGAAGTTGTTGCCGGGGTCCGTGTACTCGACCTGGACGCCGATGTCGTTGAGCTGCTGTTCGATCAGGGTGTACGTGGTCGCGCCCAGCAGAGTGGAGGACGGCATCGACAGCGTGAGTCCGGTCGCGTAGCCGGCCTCGGCCAGGAGCTCCTTCGCCTTCTTCGGGTCGTAGGTGTAGTAGTCATCAAGCGCGGGGTCGTATGCCGCGGACGATTTGGGGAACACCTGCGTGGTCACCGTGCCGTTGCCGAGCTGCAGCGCCTTCAGCAGGCCCTCGCGGTCGAACGCGTAATTGAGTGCCTGGCGGACACGGACGTCGGCCAGCGCCGGGTTCATCGTTCCCGCGCGGTCGAGCAGCAGCAGGCCCTGGAAGTCGAGCTCGTTGGCGTTGACCGTCCATCCGGCACCCTCGACCTCGGCGAGGTTGTCGTTGCTGGCGAGCTTGACGCCGTTGGCCTCGCCGGCCTTGATGGCGTTGAGGGATGCGGTCGCGTCGGCGAGTACATTGATGACGAGCTTGTCGTAGTGCTGCGCCTCCGGGTTCCAGTAGTCCGGGTTCTTCGTGTACGAGTAGCTGGTGCCGGTGACGGTCGCTGCGGCGTCGAGCACGTACGGCCCCGAGCCGACCGGGTTGGTGGCGAGGTCGTCGTTGCCGAGCGATTCGCCGCTGGCGACGAGGCCGGGGTCACGGGTCAGGTAGTTCAGCAGCGCAGGATCGGGGGCTCCCAGCGTGATGGTGACGGTGGTATCGTCCGGGGCGTCGAAGCTCGTCACGCCGGCGAAATAGCTCGCGTCGGGGGACGTTCCTTCTTTGAATCGATTCAGGTTGTCGACCACGACCTGCGCGGTGAGCTTGGAGTCGTCCGAGAATGTCACGTCGTCGCGGATCGTGAGCGTCAGCACGGTGTTGTCGTCGTTGTACGACCACTTGGTCGCGAGCCAGGGCTCGATGGTGCCCTCGGGAGTGGCGAGAAGCAGGGTGTCGAAGACGGCCTGGTAATAGGGGGCACGGTTGCCCCATTCGGCGCCCGACGGGTCGAGGGTGGTCGGGGCGAGGATCGCGCCGAGAGTGAGGGTGCCACCACTTCCGTCGCTCGAACCGTCACCGTCGGTTGCGCCAGCGCAACCCGTGAGAGCGAGAGCGGCGATGGCGATGGCGGCTGCTGTGGCCTTCCAGCGGAACATCTTTGGTCCCTTCATCGGTGGGCGATACCCCTGCGGATCGCCCTCTGTCGAGCGAAGCTAGCAGCAAAAACGAGTAGGCACTAGCTTTTTGGAAGAAAAACCTAGCGCTTCCTAGAATTTCGTTATAGAACGGTTGCCAGGGGCCTCTGCAAGCCCGCACCGCTGCGGGCACCTGAGGTACGGTGACAGCGATGACGAAGGCTACGACGACAACAGCACCGCGGCGGGCGCGCGGAGAATATGCCAAGACGAAGGAGCGCCGCGAGGCGATCCTCGACGCCGCGCTCGAGGTGTTCGCCGAGGGCGGCTACCGCGCCGGGTCCCTCCGCGAGGTCGCGCAGCGCGTGTCGATGAGCGAAGCCGGACTGCTCCACCACTTTCCGAACAAGGTGGCGCTCCTGCAGGCCGTGCTGGATCGACGAGATGAGATGTCGCGCCGGCTGGTCCCGATCGAGGGGGATGACGGCGCGGCTCTGCTGCGGGGGCTGGTGAGACTTGCTGCGCACAACGCGTCGGTGCCCGGCGTCGTCGAGCTGTTCTGCACGCTGTCGGCGGAGGCGACATCGCCCGACCACCCGGCTCACTCCTATTTCGTCCGCCGCTACGACTACACACGACACAACATCACTCGCGCCTTCACGTCTCTCGCGGCGAAGGACCACGTCGCCCCGGGCATGAGCCCCGAACGCGCGGCGATCACGCTGATCGCGATGATGGACGGTTTGCAGGTGCAGTGGCTGCTCGACCGCGATGTCGTCGATATGGCGGAGACGTTGCAGAGGTTGATCGCGAGCTTCGTGGACATCGATTGGGACGTCGAGGACCCGCCCGCCCGAACCGAGGAGAGAAAATGATCCGCGTCCCCTTCCACGACGGATGGAGCGTCGGCCCGAAGCTGGGTGCGTTTGAATCGCGCACCGAGGCCACCGCGGCAGTTCCCGTCACCCTCCCGCACGACGCGCTGCGCGATCTGCCTCGATCTGCGGAGAGCGGGCAGGGCGTCCACGCTGGCTACATCCCGGGAGGTGTGTTCGAGTACGTCCGCCAGTTCGAGGTGCCGCTCGAGTGGGCGGACAAGAGCGTGCGCATCGAGTTTGAAGGTGTCTATCGTGACGCGACGGTCTTCCTCAACGGCGATTTCGCCGCACACGAACACAACGGCTACGCGGCGTTCGTCGTCGACGCCGATCCCTTCCTGCGCTTCGGCGAGGAGAACACGATCTCGGTCGAGGCCCGTGTCCATCGCGACAGCCGCTGGTACACGGGCGGTGGCATCTACCGCCCGGTGCATCTCGTCGTCGCAGATCCTGTCCACATCGCACTCGATGGCACGACAGCGACCACTGCAGACATCGATGGCGAACGCGCCGTGGTGGAGATTGCGACGATCGTCGAGAACGACACTCGTCATACCGCAACCCGGCGGGTGCGATGGGCGATCGCGGACGCCGACGGCGCAGACGTCGCGTCAGGCAATGCGCCGATCACCGTGCTTCCCGGCCACAGCGCGACCGCACGGCTCCGTGTCGCCGTCGAGAATCCTCGTCTATGGGGGCCCGATTCCCCCCATCTCTACCGCGTTCGCACGGAGCTCGCGGATGCTGCGGGCGTCGTTGTGGATGAAGACGAGACCCGACTCGGCATTCGGCGGCTGCAGCTCGATGCGGCCCGTGGTCTCCGAATCAACGGCGAGAGCGTCGATCTGCGCGGAGCGTGCATTCATCACGACAACGGTCCGCTGGGCGCGATCTCGGTCGCGGATGCGGAGCAGCGCCGGGTGCGTCGGCTGAAGGACGCCGGGTTCAACGCCATCCGCAGCGCCCACAACCCCGCCAGCCGCGCTCTGCTGGACGCGTGCGACCTGCACGGCATGCTCGTGATGGACGAGCTCGCCGACGTCTGGACGAAATCCAAGACAGCTTTCGACGGCTCGGTCGGGTTCGACGAGCGCTGGCGCGGAGACGTGGCGGCTCTCGTGGTGAAGGACCGCACCCATCCAAGCGTCATCCTCTACTCCATTGGCAACGAGATCCTCGAGCTCGCGACGCCGCACGGCGCCACCTGGAGCCGTCGACTGGCGGAGGAGTTTCGTCGCCTGGACCCGACCCGCTTCGTGACCAACGGCATCAACGGGATCATCGCGAACCTGGGCCACCTGGCCGAGATCGCCGCCTCCGATCCGAACACGATGATGGCCGACATGGGGGAGCAGATGGCTCTGATGAACGCGTCCCCGTTCATCACCGATTCGATCGAGGAGTCGGCGGCCGTCCTCGACGTCGTCGGCTTCAACTACGCCGACTCGCGCTACGACCTGGATGCGGAGCTGTTCCCGAACCGTGTGATCGTGGGGTCGGAGACCTTCCCCGACCGCATCGCCTCGCTTTGGGCGGACGTGCGGCGCCTGCCCCACGTGATCGGCGACTTCACCTGGACCGGATGGGACTACATCGGCGAGGCGGGCATCGGGCGGGTGGACTACACCGATGCGCCCGGCTATGAGCCGACCGGCACCGCCGGGCCGTTTCCGTATCTGCTCGCCCAGTGCGGCGACATCGACATCACCGGGCATCGCCTGCCGGCATCCTTCTACCGCGAGATCGCGTACGGCCTTCGCGCCGAGCCGGCCATCGCCGTGCATCGCCCCCAGCATCACGGCCGTCCCGTCGCGAAGACGCCGTGGTCGTGGGATGACGTCGTGTCGAGCTGGAGCTGGGATGTGGAGCCAGGGTCGGCCGTCACGGTCGACGTGTACGCGGACGCGGAGGAGGTCGAGCTGCTGGTCGACGGTGTGTCGATCGGTCGATCCGCGGTCGGGTCACCACGCGCCCTGATCGCGCGATTCGAGACGACGTATCGGCGCGGTGAGCTCACCGCCATCGCGTATCGAGACGGTGCGGAGATCGGACGCTCATCGCTGCGATCCGCCGCCGATCCGGTGCTCACGGTGCGAGCGGAGGGCTCGGAGATGTCGGCCGACGGGGTGGGCTACGTCGAGATCACGATCGCTGACGCCGACGGGGTCCTCCTCTGCGACGCGGACCGCCTCGTCTCCGTCACGGTGTCCGGTGGCTCGCTGGCGGGGATCGGGTCGGGGCGAGCACGCACGGAGGAGTCCTTCGGGGCCGATGCGGTCACCACCTTCGACGGACGGGCGTTGGCCATCGTGCGGGCCGATCCCACGGCAGACCAGGTGCGCATCAGCGTGACCGCCGATGGCCTCGAACCAGCGGACGCTGTCTTCGCGGTGCGTCAGGCATCGAGCAGCTCCCGCCCCGATATCATCGCGGTGTGAGCCTGCCTGATGACACCATCGCCGAGCGGACCAGCATGGGCCGCGGCATGGACGTCATTTCGTGCCTCGCGGATCTGGCCGCCGGCGGTGAGCAGGGCGTCTCGGTTCAGGACATCGCGCGGGCGCTGGAGCGGGATCGGTCGCAGATCTCCCGCACGCTCACCGCACTGGCGGCGGAGGAGCTCGTCACGCGCGGCTCCGACGGCCGCTACCGACTGTCGTGGAGCTGGTACGCCTCGGCGGAGCAGCTGGTCGAGCGGCGGCTACGCGTCGAAGGCCGCACCATCCTTGACGAACTCTCTGAGGCCGCGGGGGAGGCCTGTTTCCTTGGCGTGCTCGAGGGCGATGCGACCGTCACGATCGTGGAGAGCGTCCCGCCGGCTGCCCGACTGATCGGATCCTGGATCGGCCGCGCCTACCCCGCCTTCTGCAGTGACGCCGGTCAGGCGGTGCTGTGGGACGCGTCGGACGACGAGGTTCGCGGCGTCTTCAGCCGCACCGAGTTCCGCAGTGCCGGACCGAACGCGGCCACCTCGGTCGAGGAGTTCCTGGCGCGCCTGGTCCGGTCGCGGGAACGCGGGTACGCCATCGTCGCGGAGGAGGCCGAGCCGGGACTGTACTCGGTGTCGGCACCCGTGTGGGACTTCCGCGGCGAAGTGATCGCCGGGATGCAGATAGTGGGAGAACGTCGGCGACTGGAGCCGAGGTCGCAGGCTCTGGGAGAGGCGTGTGCCGACGCCGCGCGCCGTCTGTCGGAGTTGCTCGGCGCTCGCGAGAGCTGAGCTCAGGAAGCTTGGACCAGCCGGCTCAGGTGTGCGGCGGCACCGCGCACGGCGCTCTGGGCCTCCTGTACGCGTCGCTGCGACAGCGTGCCGGCGCTGATCCCGATCGACACCACGATTCCCCGCTGATCGCGGATCGGCAGGGCGAAGTCGCGGACTCCTTCGACGTACTCGTCACGGGCGTCGATGATGCCCGATTCGCGATCGCGGTCGAGCAGCTCCTGGAGTTCGTCGACCGAACGTGCCGCGCCCGGACCGCCGACGCCGACGAACTGCACGTCCGTGAGGAGCGCGTCCAGGCTCTCGCGGGTGTGGTCCCACAGCAGCGCGCGGCCGGCTCCCGTGCACCAGATCGGTGTCAGGCTTCCCGGACGCAGGTAGTCGGCCGAGACCCCGGGACCCTTCTCCGTGCGCAACAGGATCGCACCGGGTCCGTCGGCGGCGACCAGCTGGGCGGAGACGCCCAGCGTGGATGCGAGGACGCGCAGGCTCTCCCGTGCGGCGCGAAGCCACGGCCGGCTGAGCGCGCCGGCGGCACGGAAGTAGCCGTCGCCGGCTTTGAGCACCGCGGCCTCGTCGCGATCGAGGTAGTCGAGTTCTCGCAGCTCACGGGTGAGGCGCGAGACACGACTGCGTTCGATGCCGGTGGCCTCGGAAAGTCGCGAGGCGTTGTGTCCCTGCCGTCCGGATCGCTCCTGCGCGACTGCTGCCTCCAGCAGGGCGAGTCCCTGCAGGAGGGAGGACGGGGGAGCCATATCTGATGCCTATCGGATCGCGGGAGTCGGCAGATTCACGACGACCCGCGGGTTCAGCCGGGCCCAGGCCGCATACGCGGTGGCGGCGATGCTGCCGCTTGCCCGTTCGATGTCCGCAGAGCGGATCTCCGCCGATCCCTGCCGCCCGTACAGTACCACTTCGTCGCCGATGCGGACTGCGGGGACGTCCGTCACGTCGATCACCAGGCTGTTCATCGCGAGCCGGTCCACGACCGGCACGAGAATCCCATGCACCAGCGCATGACCGCGGCCGCCGAGCGTGCGCGGGTAGCCGTCGGCGTAGCCCACGGGCACGACCGCCAACCGAGTCGGACGATCAAGTCGAGCCGTGCGGTCGTATCCGACCGTCCGACCGGCGGGATACGGGTTGATCGCGGCGATGCGCGACACCAACCGCATCGCCGAGCGCAGTTCGGGAACGGACGCGGACGTGTCGCCGTACAGGGCGGCGCCGATCCGGACCAGGTCCAGCTGCGACTCCGGCACTGTCAGGGCAGCGAACGAGGTGGCGCTGTGCAGCTCGACGGCCGCGCCGGCACCCAGCATCCGAGCGGCAGAGGCGGCCTGCCACCGGAACGCTGCGGTACCGGCGCGGACATCGTCGGCATCCTCGCACGGGAAGTGCGAGCAGATGCCGGCCACCGCGAGCTCCGCACTCGCGGCGATCTGCCGCAGCTCGGAACCCGTCTGCGGATCATCCAGGTCCATGCCGTCGCGGCTGAGCCCGGTGGAGTTGAGCGAGACATGGACGCGGATCGGACGCCCGACGGTGCGGGCGGCGGCGGTGACGACGCGTGCGTGATCACGGCCGCCCAGCCACTCCTCGATGCCGAGTTCGCCGCCTTCGACGATCTCCTCGCGCAGGGCCACCCGCACGCGGATGATGCGCCCCGCGAAGCCGAGCTGCCGCGCCTCGGCGGCCTCGTCGTTCGAGGTGATCCCGATGATGTCGACGCCCGCTGTCATCAGGACAGGGAGGGTGGCTGCGATGCCGTGCCCGTACGCGTCCGCCTTCACCACGCCGCAGAACCGCGTCGTGTCGCCGAGTCGGCCACGGATGACGTCGAGGTTGTGGGCGATGGCTCCGGCGTCGATCTCGACCCAGACAGGAGCGGCGACGTCCATCAGCGTGACAGATCGGGCGCCGGGCGCTCTGCGTCGATCGGCGCTTCCTCCGACATACGGGCGACGGGCTGCGCGCCGCGACGACCGTAGCGCCACCAGAAGTACAGGTAGCAGAGCCCCACGAACGGAACACCGAAGTACAGCGCGGCGACCTGGTTCGGGTCGAAGGCGATGGCCACGAGGGAGATCGCCAGCAGCACGAACGCGACGATCGGCAGCACCGGGTACAGCGGCGTGCGGTAGGCCAGCGTCGTGATGTCGCCACCCTCGCGGACGAAGCGGCGGCGGTGGAAGAACAGGGACGCCACGATGGACATCCAGACGGCCACCACCGCGAAGCCGGCGATCGAGACCAGCACGAGGTAGACGGTCTGCGGGGCGATCACGCTGGAGATCAGCGAGACGAGGCCGAGGCCCAGGCTGACCGTCAGCGCCACCAGCGGGATTCCCCGGCGGGTGAGGCGCCCCAGCACGGCAGGCGCGTGTCCTTCCTCGGCGAGCGAGAAGAGCATCCGCGCGCAGGAGAACAGGCCGCTGTTTCCGGCCGAGAGCAGGGCGGTGATGATGACGAAGTTCATGATGTCGGCGGCGTAGGGGATTCCCACGTACGCGAAGACGTCGACGAACGGGCTGCTGGTGAGACCGGCGTCCTCATACGGCAGGATCGCGGCGATCACCGTGATCGATCCGACGAACAGGATCAGCAGTCGAAGGACCGTGGAGCGGATCGCCTTGGGGATGTTCTTGCCCGGGTCCTTGGTCTCGCCGGCAGCCACACCGATCAGCTCCGACCCGCTGAAGGCGTAGAAGACGGCGAGGGCGGTGACGACGACACCGGCGATGCCGCCCGGGAACAGACCGTCCGGCGTGGTGAAGTTGCTGAACAGCACCGCGGCGGGGTGCTCGGTGGACAGCGGCGTGAATCCGAAGATGGCCATGGCGCCGAAGATGATGAGCGCGACGATCGCGACCACCTTGATCAGCGAGAACCAGAACTCGGCCTCACCGAACACACGCGCCGAGATGGCGTTGATGCTGAACAGGCCGACGGCGAAGATCAGGCACCACACCCAGACGTCGACGCCGGGGAACCAGCGCTGCATGAGGATGCCGGCGGCGGTGAACTCCGATCCCAGGGCCACCACCCAGCACAGCCAGTACAGCCAGGCGGTGGTGAAGCCGGTGGCGGGACCGATGGAGCGGGACGCGTAGATGTGGAACGCACCGGAGACGGGGTAGGCCAGAGCCAGTTCACCCAGGCACGCCATCACGAGCCACACGACGAACGCGCCGATGAGGTAGGCGATGATCGCGCCGAGGGGGCCGGCCTGACTGATGGTGTACCCGGAGCTCAGGAAGAGCCCCGAGCCGATGACGCCACCGAGGGCGATCATGATCAGGTGTCGGGCGTCCATGGAGCGCTGCAGTCGTCGCAGCGGCACCTGGGTCGCGGTGGTGTGGGGGAGCGCGTTGGGCAGCGCACTCTGTTCGGGCAGCGGGCTCATGATTTCTCGCATTCGAGGAGGAGATCAGGGTGGGAGCTACTGTGCTACATCTTCACAACTTTGTGTCAATGATGCACGTGGCGTGTCGGCAGACTACCTGCGTGTGGTGAGCGGCACAAGCGATTCCCCGGAATCCGGCTCTGACGAGGGCGATTCGAGCGAGCGGTTCGTCGGATGGTCGAATCGACATCCGCGACGAGCGATCCGACAGGCGCGCACGGACCGGATCGCCGGAGAGGCTGAGCCCATCCTTCCCTGATCTTTCAAAGGAGCCCGACGTGAACCGTCATGACATTGCACTGATCGGCTTCGGCGGCGTGAACCGCGCGCTGGCGCAGATCATTCTCGATCGCGGTGACGACCTCGCGACCGATCTCGGCTTCGTGCTGCGCGTGGTCGCCATCACCGACCTCCGACTGGGTTCGCTCATGCAGGCCGATGGCATCGACCTCGCGCACGTGTTCGCCATGACGGACGGCGAGACCTTCGCCGGCATGTCCGGCGGCGCGGCAGAACCGCAGAACGAGTACGTGATCCGCAACACCACGGCCGACATCGTCGTCGAAGCCACCTTCACCAATCCGATCGATGGTGAGCCGGGCATCTCCCACGTCCGTGCGGCGCTGGAGAGCGGCAAGAGCGTGACTACCACGAACAAGGGCCCCGTCGCCCTGGGCGGGGTCGAGCTCAACCGGCTGGCGGCCGCGAACGGCGTCACCTTCCAGTACGAGGGGTCGGTGGTGAGTGGTACCCCGATCCTCCGCTTCGCGTCCGAGACGCTCACGGGCCTGCAGATCAACGCGGTCGAGGGCATCCTGAACGGCACGAGCAACTACGTTCTCGGCCAGATGGAGTCCGGCATGACCCTGGACGCCGCGGTGGCCGAGGCGCAGGCTCTAGGCTACGCCGAGGCTGATCCGACGGCCGACATCGAAGGCTCGGATGTGCAGCTGAAGGTCGTGATTCTCGCCAACGAGATCCTGGGCGCGAACCTCACCACCGCGGACGTCAGTCGGCGCGGCATCTCGGAGCTCTCCGCCACGGACATCGTGGAGGCCGCCGCGCAGGGCAAGCGCTACAAGCTGATCGGGTCGGCGTTCCGCAACGCGGCCGGCGGGGTCACCGCGAAGGTGGAGCCGATGGCGCTCCCGCTGACCCACCCGCTGGCGAGCATCAGCGGGCCGACGAACGCTGTGTCGTTCGACACCGATCTGCTGGGAACCGTCACTGTCTCCGGTCCGGGTGCCGGCCGTGTCGAGACCGCCTACGCGCTGCTCTCGGACATCATCGCGATCGACGCCCACCAGCGTGCGCAGGCCGAGGTCTCCTCATGAGCGACGTGGTCAGCGTTTCGACGCACCCCGACCTCGTCGTCACGAGCCCCTTCGATGGCGCGACGATCGGAGTGGTCCCGCAGAGCGGTCCCGACCAGGTCGACGTGATCCTTGAGCGTGCCCGCGCGGGGCTGCAGCGCTCGCGGACCCTGTCTCGGTTCACGCGGCACGCGATCCTCGATCGCGCCTCCGCGCTGTTGCGCGAGCGTGCCGAGACGGCCGCCGGCCTGATCGTCAGCGAGGCGGGCAAGACCATTCGCCAGGCGCGTCGCGAGGTCGCGCGTGCGGTCATGACGCTCTCGCTCTCCGCCGACGCTGCCCGCTCCGATGCGGGGGAGGTCATTCCGTTCGACGCGTTCGAGGGGTCCGAGAACCGCCGCGGCTGGTTCACGCGTGAGCCGCTGGGCATCATCGTCGCCATCACGCCGTACAACGACGCGCTGAACCTCGTCGCGCACAAACTGGGCCCGGCGATCGCGGGGGGAAACTCCGTCGTGCTCAAGCCGTCCCAGCTCACCCCGCTCACCGCCCGGTTCCTGGTCGACCTGCTTGTCGACGCGGGGCTGCCGGAGGAGGTCGTCACCGTGGTGCACGGTGATCGTCACCTGGCTCAGGCGCTCATCTCGGCGCGCGACGTGCGCATGGTGTCGTTCACCGGCGGCTTCGCCACGGGTGAGGCGATCGCGCGCACCGCCGGCCTGAAGAAGCTCGCGATGGAGCTGGGTGGCAACGCTCCGGTCATCGTCTTCTCCGATGCCGACATCCCTGCCGCCGTCGAGGCGTGTGTCTCCGGCGCGTTCTGGGCCGCAGGACAGAACTGTGTCGGAGCGCAGCGCATCCTGGTGCAGCGCGCTGCCTACGAGGAGTTCCGCAACTTGTTCGCCGTTCGCACGGCCGCGCTGAAGGCGGGCGACCCGTGGGATGAGGCCACCGACGTCGGTCCGATGATCTCCGTCGCCGCCGCCGAGGGTGCCGAGCGACTGGTCGCCGATGCGGTGGTCGCGGGTGCACGCGTGCTCGCGGGCCAGCGACGCGAGGGTGCCGTGCACTGGCCGACCGTTGTCGAGGGTGTGCCGTTCTCGTGCGAGCTGTGGTCCGACGAAGCGTTCGCACCCGTGGTCGTGCTGACGCCGTTCGACACGGAGGAGCAGGCGATCGCGCAGGCCAATGAGATCGACTACGCGCTGCATGCCGCCACCTTCACCCGCGACCTGGGTCGCGCGCTGCGGGTGTCGGAGCAGCTGGAGGCCGGGGGCGTGATGATCAACGACTCGTCCGACTACCGCATCGACAGCATGCCGTTCGGCGGCGCGAAGTACGGGAGCATGGGCCGCGAGGGTGTGCGGTTCGCGTACGAGGAGATGACCCAGCCCAAGGTCGTCTGCATCAACGCCTGACGAGCGTATGCCCGCGTCCGCGATCAGTCCTCGTCGACCTGATCGCGGACGTGGGCCGGCTCCTCCGCGTGTCGACCCTCCGTGCCGCGGGCGTGTCAGTGCCGATCGATGGCGCGCGACAGCGACACAGCCGTCACGGTGTCGGCAACGCCGGGCAGCGCCGCGATCTGCTCCCAGATCTGGCCGACGCGATCCATCGAGTCGGCCTCCACGGTGACGAACAGATCGTACGCGCCGGAGAGCACGTCGCAGCGCGTGACCTCCGCGATACCGCGCAGTGCATCGATCACGTGCTCCCCACGCATGCGGTCGGCGCGATAGACCATGACCATCGCCGTGACACGTGGCCGGGCTGCGTCTCCGCGCAGGACCGTGTAGCCGGCGATGACACCATCGCGCTCCATGCGCTCGATGCGCTGGCGCACGGCGTTGCGCGACAGGTGCACCTGGGTTGCCAGCGTGGCCATCGATACCCGCGCGCTCGCTGTCAGCGCGGCGAGCAGGTGCTGGTCGATGTCATCCAGATTCGATGCGCGCATTTCGCTCCGTGCATTATTAGCAATTGCAAGTGTTAATCGCACACGTTATCGTAGATCCGCGACGTCGTCCAGGACGGTCGATGCCGCTCAGTGGAAGGTAGGAATGCAATGTCGCAACGACCGGACCGCCGACGAGCCGAGACCCTGTCGGACCTCAGCCTCGCCGTGCACGCTGGCAACCGCATGGACTCCACGAAGGCGCTGCGTACGCCGCTCGTGATGGCGAACTCGTACGAACTCCCCGAGGACCCGAGTGAGATCAGCTGGTCGGCGACTGCGCCAGGGCTGTACACCCGCAACACCGGGGTGAACCAGGCGGCTCTGCAGGACAAGCTCGCCGCGCTCGATGGTGGTGAAGACGCCGTCGTGCTGGCGTCCGGTGTCGCCGCCCTGCACGCCGTGTTCTTCACGCATGTCCGCATGGGCGACCACGTCGTGGTGGGGGATGTGACCTACGAGGCTACCTGGCGGCTGTGGACCGAACTCCTGCCGCAGCGATACGGCATCGAGGCGACGTTCGTGGATGTCGGTGATCTGGACGCACTGCGCGCGGCCATCCGCCCCAACACGAAGCTCGTCTGCATCGAGGCCATCGCGAACCCCACCACGAAGGTGTCGGATGTCGCGGCGATCGCGGAGATCAGCCACGCTGCCGGAGCCATCCTCATGGTGGATTCCACCTTCACCCCGCCGCCCTTCTATCGTCCCATCGCCGACGGCGCCGACCTCGTGGTCCACTCCCTGACCAAGTACATCAACGGCCACGGGGATGCCATGGGCGGTGCGGTTGTCGGCACGCGCGAGCTCATCGAGCCGATCAAGGCGGACGCGATGGTGGACGTCGGGGGCGTGATCTCGCCGTTCAACGCGTGGCAGATCCATCGCGGCTCGGTGACTCTTCCGCTGCGGCTCGCTCAGCACCTGAAGTCAGCGCTCGCCATCGCCGAGTTCCTCGAGCGTGATCCGCGCGTCGCCTACATCTACTATCCCGGCCTGCCGTCGCACCCCGACCATGAACTGGCGACGCGGCAGTTCGGCGGTCGCGGCTACGGCGGGACGATGGCGTTCGCGGTGGTCGGCGATCCCGACACGCAGAACCGATTCGTTGCGAACCTCCGACTCATCACCTCCGGGTTCTCTCTCGGGCATGACGACTCGCTCATCGTGCACACCGGAACCGAGGGAGGACGGGTGCCCAGCTATCCGCTGCCGTTCCGCACCCTCGGACACCTGCGGCTGTCGGTCGGCATCGAAGACACCGACGATCTGCTGGCCGACCTGGCAGCGGCGCTCGACGCGACCTTCCCCTCGCGCGTCGACGTCGATGTGACCACCGCCGAGACGGTGTCCGCGTGATGCGGCGTTCCGTGATCGTGCTCGATGGGGGGCTCTCGAACGCGCTCACGGAACGCGGCCACGACCTCACTGACGACCTCTGGACCGCGCGACTGCTGCGTGACGCCCCCGATGAGATCGCGGCGGTCCACCGCACGTACTTCGAAGCGGGGGCACGAGTCGCGACGACGGCGAGCTACCAGGCCAGCGTCGCCGGCTTCGAACGCCACGGCATGATCCGCTCCGAAGCGGAAATGCTCATCCGGCGTAGCGTGACGATCGCGCGCGATGTGCGGGGCGAGGTAGCCGCCTCCGCGGATGACGGCGTGGCCCGACTCGTCGCCGCCTCCGTCGGTCCCTATGGTGCAGTTCTCGCGAATGGATCGGAGTACCGCGGGCGCTATGGGCTCAGCCACGCTCAGCTCCGCGATTTCCATGCGCCCCGACTGGAGCTGCTCGCCGACGCGGGACCGGACATGTTCGCCCTCGAGACGATCCCCGATCTCGATGAGGTCGCCGTGTTGGTCGCGCTCGCGGACGAGTTCGCGATCCCCGCCTGGCTGTCGGTGACGGTCGCCGACAACCGACTCCGCGACGGCAGTCCGGCAGCTGAGGCCTTCGCGCTTGCTGCGGATCATGACGCCATCGTCGCCGTTGGCGTCAACTGCTGCGCTCCCGGGGACGTGCTTCCCGCCGTGCGTTCGGCGGTCGAGGTGAGCGGCAAGCCCGCCGTCGCCTACCCCAATTCAGGGGAGACCTGGGATGGCGTCGCACGCCGCTGGTTCGGCGAGTCCGAGTTCGACGCATCGCTTCCTGCGTCCTGGGCCGATGCCGGAGCCACGTTCATCGGCGGGTGCTGCCGCGTGGGTCCCGCGAGCATCGCCGCGATGGCCCAGGCCCTCGGCCGGTAGTCAGCCGCGCCGGCGTGCCCGCATCGTGAAGGCGGTGACGGCGAGGGCGATGACCACGATGCCGTAGCCGGTGCAGACGGCGTCGAGGCCCACGATTCCCACCAGCATTCCGGCGACGACCGCGGGGACGCCGAATGCCAGGTAGGCGAGCAGGTAGATCACGGCGAAGGTATCGGCTCGGGCGTCGGCGGGGATGCGCGGCGCGAGGGAGGCGACAACTCCCGCGAACGCTGTGCCGAATCCCATGCCTGTCACGGCAGCGGCCACGAGGTAGAACGCGAGAGATCCGGACCGCAGGGCGATGAGCGACAGCAGGGTGCCGATGGCGAGGGCCGCGGTGCCGAACAGCACGGTGGAGCGGGCCGAGACCTTTCGCAGCACCAGTGCCGTCAGCGCTCCGGTCCCGGCGAGCAGGGCGACGGCGAGCCCCTGCCAGAGGTGAGCCTCGCCGCCGAGCTCGGTGCGGACGATGTTGGCGCCCAGGGAGAGGAAGAGGCCACCGGTCGCCCAACCGGCGATCACGGCGGGTGCCGCGCGCCAGAAGTCGGCGCGGATGGGCGCGGGAATCGAGAGTCTGAGGCTGAGCGATGCCCACGCGCCTGGCCGCAGCGGAGCGGTCTCCGGTGCCAGCAGGAACAGTGCGGCCAGGATGATGTACACGGCAGTGAGTGGAGCGAAGACGTCGAAGAGCGGTGCACTCGTCAGATCCAGCACGATTCCTGACACCAGTGCGCCCGACGCCAGTCCGATACCCGGGCTCAGCGCGTTCCAGAGCGCGGCGATTCCCGGTCGACCAGCAGGTGCCAGATCGAGCGCGGCCGCGGACAGCGCCGAGATCAGCAGGCCGCTGGCTGCACCCTGCAGAGCACGCGCGAGGACGAGGAGCAGCACGGTGTCGGCATGCCAGAACAGCACCATGCTGGCGGCTAGGAGGACGAATCCGGTGATGGCGACCGGCCGACGACCCACATGATCGGACAGCGACCCGGCGGTCAGCAGGGTCAGCAGAAGCACGACCGCATAGACAGCGAACACTGCACTGATCACGCTTGCATCGAACCCGATCTGCTGCGCTAACACCGGGTAGAAGGGCGATGGCGCGCTCGCGGCGAACATCATGATGATCTGCGCCACGATCGCCAGCGCGAATCCGAAGCGTCGGCGCTGCGACAGTGTGGCGTCCGCGGTCACCAACCGGGGCGAGGCGATGGGCTCAGTGGTGGTCATGGCAGGCTCCTCAACAGTTCGAATAACATCGAACTATCGGAGACTACTCGCCTTCGAGCAATTGTTCAACTATTCTCGAACTATGCCTGGTGACCTTCCGCACCCTGAGCGTTCCGAGCTCCAGCTCGTCGATGTGCTCTTCGCCCTCAGCGACCCGGAGCGTCTCGCCATCACGCGTCAGCTCGTCGACGGCCCGCTCGATATGGCAGCATGCCATGCCACCGACCCGAACCTCCCGAAGTCCACGAAATCCCACTTCATGAAAGTGCTGAGGGAGGCGGGCGTGATCCGAAACGAGCCCAACGGGCGGCGTCGGATCCTCACGCTGCGGCGTGAGGATCTCGACGAGCGCTTTCCCGGACTCCTGGACGCCGTTCTCAACGCCTGATCGAGTGGCAGCGTCAGCCAGCGTTGACGACGCCCTCGAACAGGCCGATGTGATTGCCGTCGGGGTCGACGATCACAGCCCACGCGCTGGTATCGGTGATGGGCTGCTTGGCCTGCGCGACGGTGGCTCCGGCCGCTTCGGCGAGGGTGATCGTCTCGTCGATCGAGTCCACCTCCACATAGGACCGAGGCTCCACGAAGCCCTCGCCGCGCGGTGCCAGCCCACCGCCGGAGATGCCGTTCGGCGCCTGCCACATCGGGTAGTCCTCGAACCCCGGGATCTCCGCGATCTGCCAACCGAAGAGCTTCGAGTAGAACTCTGCCCCACGCTTCAGATCGCTCACCGGGATGTCGATGTGGGTGATGTCTCCGTGTGCCATGATGCTTCCTTTCGTCGTTCTGAGGAGCCCAGTCTGAACCTGGCCTCCGACACTGGCAAGAGCCGGCTCAGCGGCGGGTGAAAACCACGTGTGTCGTGCCCGACTCGGCCACCTCGCTCGTCACGTCGTAGCCGTCTTCAAGCCCGCGCAGTCCCTCCCAGATCGACTCGCCTCGGCCCAGGACGATCGGCGCGATCGCGAGGTGGAACCGGTCGACCAGGCGCGCCTGCAAGAACTGGCGTGCCGTGTGGACGCCCCCACCGACACGCACATCGCCACCGTTCGCGGCCTCGGTCGCGCGAGCGAGCGCGCCCTCGGCCGTCGTGTCGACGAAGTGGAAGACCGTTCCATTGTCGAATGAGATGGACGGACGCGGCGTGTGGGTCAGCACGAACACCGGGACGTGGAACGGGGGCTCCTCGCCCCACCAGCCCCGCCAGTCCGGGTCGTCGCCATGATCATGCAGTCCGAACATCCCGGCTCCCATGACCTCAGCGCCGAGGTCCTCGAAGTACTGCTGGGCATACTTCTCGTCGATCCCCGTGGTTCCGGCGCCGGTGGTGTCGCCGAGCACGCGGGTGCGGAACGTCCGCGTGGCGGTGTAAGCAGAGACGAGCCGACCCCAGTCCTCGCCGAATGGGTTCTCCGGAGTCTGGTCGGTGGTGGTGGCGTATCCGTCGAGGGACACGTTGAGGTCGATACGCACTGCCATGGGTTGCTCCTTGACTCAGGTGTTCGCGGGGTTGGAGGCTGCGCCGTCGAGCCACAGCTGATCGGATGCGTCGGCGTGCACGCCGCCCGAGCCGACGTGCTTGTCGCTGATCTGCTGGCCCTTGGTGATCACGTGCACGAGCGCCATGCCGTATCCGCGGGAGAGATCGTAGTCCTCCTTCAGCCACTCCAGAATGGGGGTGGCCTTCGTGCCCGCACCGAAGCCGCGCTCGGTGGCGAGTTCGATGAACTGGCGCGGGGTGAGACCGGTCTTGGTCTCGATGTTGTCGAGATATGCCTGGAACGACATGTGTTCTTTTCCTGTCTTTGATCAGTCGAGGTTGGTCTGGAGGATCACCGGCGACGCGTGGATGCAGATGAGTCGCATCGTGTCGGAGCCGGTGTTGAGGAACTGGTGAGGGATGAACGCCGGGCCGGTGACGGTGTCGCCGGCAGACGCCTCGATCGTCTCGTCGCCGACGCTGAAGGTGACACTCCCCTCGATCACGACCCAGGTCTCCGGGTACGGGTGCCAGTGACGTCCCGAGCCCTGGCCGGGGCGGTTCTCGACGAAGAAGTATGACACCGCGGCACCGTGATCGCTGCCCTGGAATCGCCGACTGTTGCCGGTGCCGATGCGGATCTCCTCGGGGGAGACCCGGGAGACGGTGGTGGACGTCTCGATCATGTGCGCTGCTCCTTCGACGTTGCTGGTCCTACTCTTTCGCTCGCCGCGCGCGGACCGTAGTGTTTCGATGTGGATCGAATCATGCCGCGAGACGGAGTCGAACACCCCGACCACCGGGTGGATTTCCGGTTGAGTACGGGGGATATCGAGGCGGTGCGGTTCGGCGTCTCGCCGGGCCATGAACTCGCCCACGCGGTGCGCGCACTGCTGCGGCCCGCGCAGTTTCCGCTGCAGTGGGGCTGGTTGAAGCGGGTGCGCGATCACCTGCCGCGCGAGGCGTTCGGACTTCTGGCCCAGGTGATCGGTCCCGACGGCTATATGCCCGATTTCCTGACGGCTGACCCGCGGTGGGACATGACCCCGCAGGCAGAGTTGACGGCGCTGCGAGCGGCGCCCGTGTCGGGCATGATCGTGGATCTCGACAAGATGATCGCGCGGTCTGCGGGCGAGCGTCAGGAGATGCTGCGGCGGATGCGCGCCGATCCGCAACGAGCGCGCGAGCGCATCGCCGATGCCTGGGAGCAGGTGTGGGAGGCGGTGATCGCCCCGTTCTGGGGTCCCCTCGAGCGGCTGCTGCGCGCCGACATCGCGGTGCGCTCACGCGTGGTGGCCGTCGATGGCCTAGCGACGATGGCCTCGGGGCTCCATCGAAACGTGCGATGGAATGACGGCGCGGTGAGCGTCCGTCTCCGCCGGCATAGCGAGGACGTGGACTGTCGGGGTAGCGGGCTGGTGCTGGTGCCGTCGGTGATGTCGTCATGGGGGTGCATGGTGATCACCGAGCCTCCGGCGCAGCCGACCCTGTTCTATCCGGCGCGCGGGGTCACCGAGGGGTGGGCGCGAGAGAGTGGTGATATCGCGGCCGCCCTGAGTGCGTTGCTCGGTCCGGTGCGCGCCGGAATCCTGCTCCGCGCTCACGTGGCGCGAACGACCTCGCAGATCGCGGTCGATGCAGACGTCGCGATCTCGACAGCCTCTCATCATCTGGCCGTGCTGCGCGGTGCCGGGCTGCTGATCAGCACCCGCGAGGGCAACCGCATGATGCACCTGCGCACCCCGCTGGGCGAGGCGCTCGTGGGCGCCGGACTCTGATCCTCAGGGGCGTGGGGAAGCGCGGTCGCCGCGGCTGGCGCTGTACGAAACGGTTCGGTAGGAAAGCACGCGTCCCTGGCCGGTGTCGGACCCCCCTGCCACAATGACCGCATGAAGCTCTCGGTGCTGGTGGATGCGGCTGCGGAGGTCGGCGCGACCTCCTCCCGACTCGCGAAGATCGACGCCCTCGCACGACTTCTCGCGCACCCGGAAGGTGAGGAGATCCGCGCCGTGATGGGGCTGCTTCTCGCGTCTCCGCGGCAGGGCCGGCTCGGCGTCGGATGGCGCGGTCTCGCCGCCCTCGCTGTGAGTCATGCCGGTGAACCCACCCTCACTATCGACGACGTCGATCAGGTCTTCGAAGCTCTCGCACACGCTTCCGGGGTCGGGTCGGCGAACAGGCGCACGGAACTGCTCACGTCGCTGGCCTCACGTGCGACGGCCGACGAATGGGACTTCCTCAGCCGCGCGATGCTCGGCGAACTGCGCACGGGTGCGCTCGCGGGTGTCCTGCTCGATGCGGTGGCCCGCGCATCGGGTCGTCCGATCGCCACGGTCCGACGCGCGGCGATGCTCTCCGGCGACCTGGGGGAGACCGCCGTGATCGCCCTCACCGGAACCCCCGACGATCTCGAGGGTGTCGGCCTGCGCGTGGGGCGTCCTGTGCTGCCGATGCTCGCGGCCACGGCGGCCACGCCGAGTGCCGCGCTGGAGATCACCGGCCTCGCGTCCGTCGAGTACAAGCTGGACGGGGCCCGCATTCAGGTCCACCGCGCCGGCGACGAGGTTTCGGTCTACACCCGCAATCTCGCCGACATCACCCACCGGGTCCCGGAGATCGTCGATATCGTGCGCGCGCTGCCGGCGAACGACCTCATTCTCGACGGCGAGACTCTCGCGCTCGACGAGGATGGTGGCCCTCGCCCCTTCCAAGAGACCATGTCGCGCTTCGGAGCGGACGTTGCCCGTGACCTCGCCCTGCAGCCCTGGTTCTTCGACCTGCTGCACCTCGACGGCCGCGACTTGATCGACGAGCCCCTCTCCACCCGGTTGCAAGAACTCGACAGGATCGCAGGGCCCTGGCGGATGCCGGGAATCGTCACCGGGGATCCCGCTGCTGCCGAGGAGCTGTCCCGCCAGGCGCTCGCCGCCGGCCACGAGGGCGTCGTCGTCAAAGGGCTGGATTCTCCGTACGCGGCTGGTCGCCGCGGGAAATCATGGGTGAAGGTCAAGCCCGTCCTGACCTACGACCTCGTCGTCCTGGCCGCGGAGTGGGGGTCGGGACGACGACAGGGCATGCTCTCGAACCTGCATCTGGGAGCCCTCGATCCGACGGGCGAGTTCGGCGATACGGGAGGTCTTGTCATGGTCGGCAAGACCTTCAAGGGCCTCACCGACGAACTTCTGCGCTGGCAGACCGAGACCTTTCCCGGATTGGAGACCCACCGCACCCCGTACGCGGTGTTCCTGCGGCCCGAACTCGTCGTCGAGATCGCGATCGACGGCGTTCAGCGATCGCCCCGATATCCCGGCGGAATCGCCCTGCGCTTCGCGCGCGTGAAGGGATACCGACCAGACAAGAACGTCGCGGACGCCGACACGATCCAGAGTCTGCGGGCTCTGCTGCGCGAGTGATCACGGTCTCTCGGCGCCGCCCCGGTGTCGTTAGAGCGGAGAGACTTCGCCGGTGCGGACCGCGTGGAGGGCGCCCTCGGCCAGATGCACGGCACGAGCGCCGTCCTCGGCGGTGACCACCGGGACAGACCCGTCACGCGCGGCGAGTGCGTCGCGAAGCTGGCGGGTGTACGGATCCTCGCCCGGGATGCCGGATACCGGGTCGTTCGAATCATCAGCAGCTATCGGCCAGCTCAGGGACCCCGCGGTCCCGTCGATTGCAAAGCCCGCGTGGAAGGGACGCGGTGTCCCGGTCCAGCCGCCCTCGATCGTGCTCGTGACACCGTTTTCGTGCTCCAACACCAGCCGGGCCAGGTGTCGTCGTCGGGCGGGATCAGACTCCTCCGTTCCCGAGATTCTGACGATCCGCCCGAGCATCCACTCCGCGACGTCGAGGTCGTGGATGAACAGGTCCATGACGGCGCCACCGGACGCGGCATGATCGTGGAACCAGGGGGCGTCGGGTCCTTCGCCGATGCGGGTGAAGGCTGCCGATCGCACCTCGCCGATCCGTCCCGCGCGCAGGTGATCGCGGGCATCGGCCCACGGGGTCATGGCGCGCACGACGTGCGCCGGATACAGCAGCACTCCGGCTTGCCGTGCGGCCTCGACCAGCGCGTCAGCCTCCGCACCGGTGCGGGCGAGCGGCTTCTCGCAGATCACGTCGACGCCAGCGCCGACCGCCGCGAGCACGTACTCCGGGTGCGTGAGAGTGGGGGAGGTGACGTCGAGAACCTGCACCGCGGCGAGCAGCTCCGCGAACGAGGACGTCGTTCGGGTGCGGTGCGCTGCGGCGAAATCCGCGGCGGACCGCGGAGACCAGACGATGGGCTCCGCTCCGAGTTCCCGCCAGGAGGCGAGATGTCGCACCGCCATGCTTCCCGTGCCGACGATGCCGACTTCGATGTCCGACGTCATCCCGTGACCTCCGCGTCAATTCGATCCTCGTCGAACACATGATCCAGGATGATTCGGGCTGCGCCCAACAGTCCGGCGTCGGGACCGGCCGCGGAGCTCACGATGTCCACCTCTGCGGAGATCATCGGCAGGCACTCCGCGTACACCGCTGCGCGCACACCGGCGACGAACGCATCGGCCTCTGAGATCGCCCCGCCCAGCACGAGCTGACGCGGGTTGAAGAAGTTCACGATCGTCGCGAGGACGGTGCCGGTGCGCATCCCCGCCTGACGCAGCAGCGTTGTCGCCTGCGGATGACCCTGTCGACCGAGCTCCACCAGCTCGTGCATCGTCACCTCGATGCCGGCCGCGGCCATTGCCGCGACCAGAGCGGAGCCGCCAGAGATAGCGTCAAGACAGCGACGACGCCCGCACGAGCAGGCGACATCGGGCGCTTCGGGGACGGTGACATGACTGATGTCACCGGCGAAGCCCGTGGTGCCCCGGTAGAGGCGGCCGTTGGCGATCACTCCGCATCCGATGCTGGCGTCGACCTTGACGAAGACCAGCGACTCCACCGGCTCGGCATCACTCACCGCCTCGCCGAGGGCCATGATGTCCGCATCGTTGTCCACGATCACCGGAAGTCCCGCCGACGCGCTCAGGAGCGCGGCCACATCAACGCCGTCCCAGCCCGGCAGCTGGGACGGTGTGACCAGACGATGGCTGCGCGAATCGACGGGGCCTGGCAGTCCCACACCGAATCCGAGGAGCGGCCCCGCCGCGGCGCGCTCGGCGAGCACGCGGGCGTGTTCAGCGATGATCTCGAGCGAACGCTGCGGGCCGGCCGTGAGGTCGACCCTCACCACATCGCGAGCCAGGATTCCGCTGGCGAGATCCAGAATGCCGATGGTGGTGCCCGTCGCGCCGATGTCCACCGCCGCCACGACGCCACCGTTCGGGTCGATCGCGATGAGACGCGGACGACGGCCGCCACGCGACGAACCCTCCCCGGCATCGCGCAGATATCCCGCGCTGATCAGGTCGTCTACACGCTGGGTCACTGTGGTCCCCGACAGGCCGGTGAGGCGCGCGAGGTCCGCGCGAGTCGACGCGACGCCCGAGCGCACCAGGCTCAGCAGCCGGCCCGCCGAGGGCGGGGTCATCATCTCCGATGTGGCCAGCATGCGTCTCCTGACTTTGTCCAAAATTGGAAGAAGTATCGTCATTATTGCGAAAAGATTCGAGAATAGCTAGTGTCGCCTTCACGCCAACCACTCGGGTGGCGCAGTCAGCAAGGAAGCGGCGCAACATGTCGGAACCGACGGTCATGGTGAGTATTCGCGACGTCGACAAGTACTTCGGCGAGAACCATGTGCTGCGTGCGGTGACACTGGACGTTCACGAGGGCGAGGTGGTGGTCGTCATCGGGCCCTCGGGCTCGGGAAAGTCGACGCTGTGCCGCTCGATCAACCGGCTGGAGACCATCGACTCCGGTCAGATCCTCGTCGCGGGTCGTCCGCTCCCGCAGGAGGGCGCGGAACTCGCGCAGCTGCGTGCGGACGTCGGCATGGTGTTCCAGCAGTTCAACCTGTTCTCGCACCTCAGCATCCTCGACAACGTGATCCTGGCGCCCACCCTTGTCCGCAAGACCGACAAGGCGTCGGCCCGTGCCGAAGCGCTCGCGCTGCTGGACCGCGTCGGCATCGCTGACAAAGCCGACCGCATGCCGGCGCAGCTCTCGGGCGGTCAGCAGCAGCGTGCCGCCATCGCCCGGGCCCTCGCGATGAAGCCGAAGGCGCTGTTGTTCGACGAACCCACCAGCGCCCTGGATCCCGAGATGGTGGGCGAGGTGCTGGATGTCATGGCGGACCTCGCCGCTGAGGGGATGACGATGATCGTCGTCACCCACGAGATGGGCTTCGCGCGCCGGGTGGCGAATCGCGTCGCTTTCATGGATCACGGCGCCATCGTCGAACTTGCCACCCCCGACGAGTTCTTCGAGAACCCGACCACCGAACGCGCCCGCAGCTTCCTGGCATCGATCCTCCCGCACTGACACCTTCGCAATCACACGAAACAGAAAGGCACTGACATGTCGCGTATGCGCCTGCACCGCCGCCTCATCCTGGCCGGCGCCGTGGCCGCCACGGCCGCGCTGATGATGACCGCCTGCTCCTCCGGCACCGCCCTCCCGGGCGATGACACCCCGGCCACGGGCGGAGCGTCCGACGGAGCCTCTTCCGCGTCCGGCCTACTGGCCGATGCGCCGGTCGCCGGCGACGATCTCATCGTCGACGGCTCCACCATGGCCGCCATCAAGGAGCGCGGCAAGCTCATCGTCGCCGAGGCGCTGGATGCCCCGCTGCTGTCGCAGCAGGATCCCACCAACCCCGACAACGTGACCGGCTTCGACGCCGAGCTCGCCAAGGCACTGGCCGTCTACATCCTCGGCAAGCCGGAGGTGGAGATCGTCCCGCCCGCCTCGCAGACTCGCGAGGCGCTGCTGCAGAACGGGACCGTCGACGTCGTCTTCAACACCTACACGATCACGGAGGAGCGCGCCCAGCAGATCTCCTTCGCGGGTCCGTACTTCGAGTCGGGTCTGGCCGTTGCGATCAAGAAGGGCACCTCGGGCATCACCAGCGAGAAGGACCTCGACGGCAAGACCGTGATCGTCGGGGCGAACACGCCTGCCGTCACCGCCGTGCCCGAGATCGCGCCGAAGGCCACGCTCGTGCAGTTCGACACCGACCCCGCGGCCGTTCAGGCGTTGCTGCAGGGCCGAGGTGACGCATACGTGCAGGACTACACGCTGCTCGCCAGTGATGCCGCCAGCGAATCCAACCTTCAGGTGGTCGGCAATCCGTTCACGAAGGAGCCCTACGGCATCGGCCTCAAGCACGATGACGCGGAATTCAAGAAGTTCATCAACGATTGGCTGGTGAAGATCCAGAAGTCGGGACTGTGGGCCAAGATCTGGCAGGAGACGCTCGGCACGGTGACCGTGGGCGATGCGCCCACGCCGCCGGAGATCGGGTCCGTCCCGGGTTCCTGACCCCGATCGATCACTGAATCGGGACCGGCCGGGTGCAGATCCGGCCGGTCCGCCACCCACATCAACACGAGGAGCGGGGACAGATGAACGCACTGCTCGAGGGCATCGGCCCTCTGCTGCAGGCCGTGGGCGTCACCGTGATGCTCGCCCTGCTCGCGGGCATCGGCGCGATCGTGCTGGGCGTGCTGATCACGATCGCGCGCGTCAGCCCGATCCCGATCCTGCGCTGGGCGGCATTCGCCTACGTGCAGTTCTTCGTGAACGTGCCGCTGCTGGTGCTGCTGATTCTGGCGGTGTTCGCCCTGCCGGACGCCGGGATCCTGCTGCCGCTCACGCCCACCGCGGTCATCGTGCTGGCCGTGTACGAGGCGGCCTACGTGGCGGAGGCGATCCGCTCCGGCGTCAACAGCATTCCGCCTGGACAGGTGGAAGCCGCGCGCGCTCTCGGGCTCACTCTCGGTCACACCCTCACACGCGTGATCGTCCCGCAGGCGATGCGCTCGGTAGTCCAGCCGCTGGGCAACGTGATGATCGCGCTCGCGATGAACACGGCGCTCGCGGCGGCGGTCGGCGTGGTCGAACTGACCAGTCAGGCCAACCGCATCAACCTGGTCGCAGCGCAGCCCATCGCGATCTTCACCATCGCCGGGCTCATCTACATGGCCATCGCCCTCGTCATCGGACTCAGCGCCGGGGCGATCGAGAAGAAGGTGGCGTTCTCACGATGACTGCGGACATGCTCATCCCCGACCGTCCGGTGCCGCGCCCGCGGGCTCGACGCACTTCACCCACCGCCTTCATGTACGACGCCCCGGGCCCGCGCGGTCGGCGACGGATCGTGATCGGCTCGATCATCAGCGCGGCCGCCATCCTCGCGCTCGTGGTCCTGATGCTGATCCAGTTCGGTGCGAACGGGCAGCTTGCCGCGGAACGCTGGACGCCCTTCACCGACGTCCGCATCTGGGGCTACCTGCTGGTCGGTCTCGGTGGCACGCTGCAGGCGGCCGCGATCGTTGCCGTACTGGGCAGTGTGCTCGGACTGCTCCTCGCGCTCGGGCGCGTCAGCAACCGCCGCTGGCTGCGCACGATCTGTCGCGTCTACACCGAGGTGGCGCGGACGCTGCCGGCTCTGCTCCTCATCTATCTGATGATGTTCGGCCTGCCGCAGCTCGGTCTAAACCTGCCGACGCTCTGGAAACTGGTCGTCCCGCTGACGATCTCGAACGCCGCCGTCTTCGCCGAAGTCGTCCGTGCGGGCATCCTGTCGCTGCCGCGCGGGCAGACCGAGGCGGCCCTGAGCCTGGGGCTGCGGCCCTGGCAGGTGCAGAGCCGGGTGGTGCTGCCACAGGCCCTGCGCAACGTGTCGCCGGCGCTGGTCACGCAGTTCGTCAGCCTGATGAAGGACACCTCGCTGGGATATGTGGTCGCGTTCACCGAACTGCTGTACCGCGGGCAGGTGCTGGCGTCCTACCTGCACCTCTTGATTCCGACCTATGTGGCCGTGACCGTCATCTATCTCGCCGTGAACGGCGCGCTCACCGGAGTGGCGGCGCTCCTGCAACAGCGTCTCGATCGGAAGCGGGCAGGCTCCGCGCGCTGAGGTTATGCACAGGCTCGTCACGAGGTTGTTCGCATTGTCGGGCGCGGAGGCTGCGCGTGCGTGATTTCCCGCGAGGATAGCCGTATGTCTACGAGCAAGAAGCGCCGACGCACACCGTCCGCCGCGATGCCCACCTCTCTTGCCCTGAATGTCGCGCGCCGCGAATTCGAGCGCTGGCTCGCGTCGAGGAATGGCATCGTCGCCGATGAAGGCCGCGCGACTCTGCTGAGTGTCGAGCTGTTCCGGCTGACAGAGAGGGCGCAGATCAGTCTGCTGGAGCCGGACAAGATCGACGATGCGATCAGCCTGCTCCTCGACGCGGACGAGCACGGCGATGAGCTTCTCGACATCCTGCACGACTACCTCCACTTCCGGGTGGAGACGGCACCCGATCACGCGACCTTCGTGGCGTGGGAGGCCGCGCATTCGCACTACGAGAACACGGTGGAGGAGCTGGATCAGGGAGTTCCTGCGGTGGTACAGGAGGCGATGGATGCGGACGCGCTGCTGGATCCGGACGTTCGCCGGGATGCCGTGTCGAAGATCACTCCCGTCGCTCAGGTCGCGGCGCTGCTGGAGTGGATCGGCAAGGGACGAACGCTGACCACGACGGGATCGCTGCGCCGGATTGACATCGAGCCGGTGGCCGCGCTCCTGGGTGTCTCTGCGATCGGCGGTGCTCGCAGCGGCCGTGACGCCACGGGCGCGCGGGTCGTTCAGAGCATGTGGGATCTGCCCGAGTTGGGAGCCTGGTGGGAGACCTTGATCATGTGTCGCCTGATCGAGGTCGCTGGCACCCGGCTGCGTCTCGGAACGGCGGCCCTGGATTGGGGGCAGCCGGGCGCGGAGGCGGCGGAGGCAGCCGAAGCCGTGGCGATGTTCTTCATCATGAACCTGCTCAATGCCCAGGGCCCGAGCGCAGCCTATGAGGCGGTCTGGGTGGGAGTACGCGCGCTGGACCCGTCGGCACCTGTCCCGACGCCCATCGATGATGTCGAGGTGATGCTGGCCGAGTTCGCCCACGAAGACATCGCGGAACTCGAGCAGTGGAACATCGTCACCACGGATGGCTTCGGGAATGTGACTGTCCCAGAAGCGCTGCGCGGATTGTTCGCACGAGCGCTGACCTTCACGATGGCGGTCGCCGATCGGAACGCAGGCCTTCTCAGCGACGAACCGGACGCGGATGCCTTGCCCGACAGTATGCCTTCTCTGCGGGGTCGTGCCGGTGGACCCGATGTCGTCCACGTGCCAGGCATGGCGGCGGACATGCTGAACAAACTCGCTCCTCTCCTCGCGGAGGACGGCTTCGATATCGACAACATCGCGGACATCGACGCATTCCAGGACGCGCTGACGCGCGCTGCGGAGCGCTACAACCTCGAATTGCAGACTCCGATCGGTCCTCAGCGAGAGAGTGCATTGCAGACGCTGCGGACCTTCGCGATCGACACTCACGAGGGCTTCGATGCCGACACGTGGACGCTGGCTGAGTCCATTCCACCCGAGACTGAGTCCGACACGGCCACCGTGGCACAGGTGATCGGCACGGGGGCCGGGTTGCTGGACTCGTGGGGCATCACGCCGCCGTTTCTCCTCACCGTTGCACGGGTGCCCGCGCCGGGCTGGGCGGAACCCAGCCGTCGTGCGATGCGAGACGTGCTGCGCCGCGCTGCGGACCGTGGCGCTTTCGACGCGACGGGCGAGCTGATTCTGCAGTACGGCGGTGAGGCGACGCTGCACGCGGTGCTGGTGGCCGTCGCCACCACGGTGATCGCCCTCGCCGATGCCGATCGCATCGACGTGACGGAAGCCGTTGCACGCTACATCCGCTGAGCGATACCGCGTCCGGGTCCATTCTGGGAGCCGTGCCCTGCACTGGTTCACCACGACGTGTGCTCCGACTGACGGGCGATCAGCGGAGACAGCGTGAGCTGGAACGATGAACGGTATCCATGTGTCATGGATGTGAACGAGGCTGCCACCCTGCTCGGGGTGACGCCGCGGCGCGTGCGAGCGCAGATTGCCGCTGGTCGGCTGCCCGCGCACAAGGATGCCCATCGCTGGGTTGTGGAATCGCTTCGCGCGCCAGCGAAGGGCGTCCGCTGTCGGAAAGTCCCGTGCGGCACTCGCGCATGCGCTTCAGTACCGAACCTTGACCGGCCTTTCGGGGCAGGAGCGGGCGCGTGCCGCCGCGAGGGTGCGGCAGTTGCGTGCGTCAGACGATCCGGCCGGCCTGTTGACCTCGTGGTGGGGCGGACAGCCCCCGGAGGTACGGGACCACATGTCCAGCCTGGTCGCGAACGCGACCGACGGCGACCGTGCGTTCGCCCGCGAGTCCCTGCATCGCACACGCCGCGAGTATCTCCGGAAGTGGTCGGATGTCGCGGATGTCGTCTCGACAGAACGAACGATCAGGCACCAGACGCCCACGCAGCTTGCCCTCCTTGCCGGCGTTCCGGTGCGCACGGTGATCGATATCGAGAAAGGACATCCCATCATCGGCAATGCGGACACGCACGCGAAGAACTACTCCCTGCTGCTGCGTCCCGATGGTGCGTCCCTCGCGCCGCTATATGACCCGGTGCCCGTGGGCCTGTACTCGAGTTACGAGCAGGAGCTGGCAATGCGGATCGCCGGTGCCCGTCGTCCTCGTGCCGCAACACCGGATCACTGGCGCAAGCTGGCACGCCGTTCCGGGCTCGATCAGGACGAAACCGTCGACATCGTCGCCAAGGTCGCGACCGGCGTGCTGGAGCACAATCATGACGCCTGGGATGGCCTGGACTCTGATCAGCGCGATCTTCTGCGACAAGCGGTGCGTCACCACGCTGAGGTGGCCATCGGCGCCGAGACGGCGCATTGATGATCAGCCGCACTCGCGTGCCGCTACAGGGCGCGCAGGGGACGGACGTAGGCGTCGCCGGTGCGGGAGCGGCCCGACGCTGACACCGTGAAGCGGATCACGTCCGGCAGGTAGCGATCGTCGCTCGCCTCGAAGATGCGTCCCTCGGCGTCGTGGCTGATTCGTCGCAGTCGCAGGATGGGGGAGCCGATGGGCACCTGCAGAAGTTCCGCGTCCACCTCGTCGGCGGCAACCGCGTCGATCTCGTGGTCGATGGAGTACGACGGGTGGCCGCGCTGCTCCAGGTACTCCGTGATGGAGACGGTGTCCAGATCGACGTCGAACAGGACACGACCCACATCCTCCAGGAACGTGAGGCGCTCGAGCATGGCGGGGCGTTCGTCCAGGTGACGCAGCCGCAGGACCTCGACGATCGGCGCGCCGACCTCGACGCCGAGCAGCGCCGCCTTCTCGGCGCCGGCGCGGCGGAGAGACACCTCCTGCGTATCCGCTCCCGGCACGGCGCCGATGCCCTCGGCCCAGCGCGTGAACGGGATCGACACGTCGACCGCCTGATTGGGCTTACGGGACGTGACGCGCGCCGGTCGTCCGCGACCCGTCTCGATCAGCCCCTCCTGACGAAGAGTCAGCAGCGCATTGCGGATGGGCCCGCGCGACGTGTTCCACCGATGCGCGAGCTCCGCCTCCGTGGGCACATCGGCACCGGGCGCGAGCAGGCCGGAAAGGATGCGTTCGCGCAGCTCATCCGCGATCTGCTTGTACACCACTTCGGCCATGTCGCCATCCTATGAGCCGTCCCGATGCGCCGTCGGTCGAAGGTCCGGCTTGTGGTCGTCGTTCACCCGATCGACAGTTAGGTGAACAAGTCTCGAACTGTTCCGAGATAGGCATACATGTCGCGACGGGGCGTGTCAGTCTGTCCGAGGTTCCATCCGTCACCGAAAGGCAATCATGAACCTCCGTGCAACCAAGGCGCCCCTTCTCCTCGCGGGCGCCACGCTGCTCGCTCTCGGCCTCGCCGCCTGCTCCGGCGACGCCTCGGCTTCCCCGGCCACCGACGGCGCAGCCACCTCCGCAGAGGGCGGCTACGCGATCGACGCGAACACCCTGGTCTTCGGCGTCGTCCCCGACTCCGCCGCCACCCAGACCAACTACCAGCCCCTCATGGACTACATCGCCCAGGAGACGGGCAAGAAGGTGGAGTACCACGAGTCCACCGACTACGCCGCCCTCATCGAGGCCGCCATCGCCGGCAAGGTGGATGTCGCCTCCTTCTCCGGCTTCACCTACGTGACGGCCACCAACAATGGCGCGAAGCTCACCCCGATCTCCTCCATCGTCACCAAGGAGGGCCAGGAGCCCGGCTACTACTCCGAGGCCATCGTGCCGAAGGGTTCGGACATCAAGACGATCGCGGACATGAAGGGCCACAAGGTCTGCTTCGTGGACCCGTCGTCGACGTCCGGCTACCTGTTCCCGTCCTACAACCTGCTGAACGCGGGCGTGGACCCGGAGAAGGACATCACCCCGGTCTTCGCGGGCAAGCACGACGTCTCCGTCGCAAAGGTCGGCGAGGGCAAGGAGTGCGAGGCCGGCTTCGCCGAGGACAGCGAGGTCGCCAAGAGCGACAAGGTCGAGTCGATCGACCAGACGATGGTCCCTGGCGCCCCGCTGGTGTACTCGACGACGCTGCCGAAGGAGACCTCCGACAAGCTCGTCGAGATCCTCTCGGACGTCACCATCGACCAGATCATCGACGCCGGCATCACCAGCGCCGACACCGAGGGCTTCCGCAGCGTGTTCTACGAGACCAAGCCGGTCGATGACGCGTACTACGACCTGATCCGCGACATCTGCAAGAAGACCAACGCGACCCAGTGCCAGGCCTGATCCGTCACCATCGGATCCGCACGAATCACGAGAGATAGAGCATGAGCGACGCGGCGACCTCCCCCCTCATCGAGGCCACGAACCTGACGCGCGTCTACGGCGCCACCACGGCGTTGGATGACGTGAGCCTCACGATCGACCGCGGCGAGATCGTCGTGCTGCTCGGCCTCTCGGGATCAGGCAAATCCACCCTCCTCCGGCACCTGAACGGCCTCGAGACCCCCACGTCCGGGTCCGTCCAGGTGCTGGGGGAGGAGGTGCCCTCCCTCACCGGACGGAAGCTGCGATCCCTGCGATCGCGGGTCGGCTTCATCTTCCAGCAGTTCGAGCTGGTGCCCTCCCTCAGCGTGCTGGAGAACGTGCTCACCGGCTCGCTCAGCACGGTGCGCGGGCCACGCCTCGGACTCTTCTCTTACTCCCGCACCGCCAAGCTGGCCGCACTCGGACACCTCGATCGGGTGGGACTGCTCGATCGGGCGTACCAGCGCGCCGACACCCTCTCCGGCGGGCAGCAGCAGCGCGTCGCGATCGCCCGCGCCCTGATGCAGAACCCGGAGGTGCTGCTGGCCGACGAGCCGGTCGCCTCACTCGACCCGGAATCCAGTGAGCAGGTGATGGGACTCATCCGACAGATCGCCGCGGACGACGGACTCACCGTGCTCTGCACCCTGCACCAGGTGGATCTCGCGATCTCGTGGGCCGATCGCATCGTGGGCCTCCGCCACGGCCAGCTCGTGCTGGACCTGCCCAACGACGGACTCACCAAGACGCAGGTCATGGAGATCTACGGCCGCGTCGCCACCACGACCGCCGAACTCGCCGCGGTGCAGACGGAGCTGCTCGGCGGCGAACTCGCGCCGGAGTCCGTCGCGTGAGCACCACCACCGCACCCGCGTCGCTGCGGCCGAACGCCACGGCCGGTGTCGCCGAACGCGCCCCGAAACGACCGATCAGCCCGGAGCGCATCTCCGCCGCCGTCACGCTCGTCGTGATCGCCGGTCTCGCCGTCGTCTCGCTGGCCGAGGTGAACATCTCGATTCCGGGAATGCTGGCGAGCTGGTCCAATGCGGAGCACTTCTTCACGCGCGTCGGATCGCTCTCCTTCCCCGAGTTCGGCGACCTGCTCGGACAGATCTCTCTCACCCTGGGTCTCGTGCTCACGGGTACGCTGCTCGCCGCCGTGATCTCCGTTCCAGTCGCCTATCTCGCGGCGGCCAACACCACGCCGTCCGCGACCTGGCGCGGCATCGCCCGCTTCGTCGGCGTCTTCACCCGCGCGCTGCCGGACGTGGTCCTGGCGATGGTGTTCGTGCTGATGTTCTCCCTCGGCGCCCTGCCCGGCATCCTCGCGATCGGCATCCACTCCGTGGGAATGATCTCCAAGATGTTCGCCGACGCGATCGAACAGATCGATGAGGGACCGCGCACCGCGATCCGCGCGGCTGGCGGAACGAAGCTGCAGCAGTTCTCGGCGGGGATCCTGCCGCAGGTGCTGCCCAGCTGGATCGCCACGGTCCTTCACCGCAACGACATCAACCTGCGCGGATCGGTCGTGCTCGGCTACGTGGGCGTCGCAGGGCTCGGCCTGGAGATGTCGTACGCGTTCAAGTCGCTCAACTACGGACTGGGCCTCGGGATCGCCCTGGTGATCTTCCTGCTGTGCGTGGTGATGGAGATCGTCTCCTCGTCGGTGCGCGCGGCGATGCTCGGCCGCGCCGCGACGCAGCGCACGTGGGCGGATCGGCTCGTCGCGCGCTTCCGTCGCAGCGCGTCTGCATCGGCTCCTGCCGCCCCGAGCTGGGCTGCCAGCCCCACGACAGCCCTGCGTCGCCCCTGGACCGCCGCCCGCGTGCGCAATGTGGCAGCGGGCTGGATCGCGGTGGCGCTCATCATCGCCGGTGTCTGGGTCTGCCAGATCACCTGGGGCGACTTCCTCACCGTGTGGGCGCGGATCCCCGAGGTGGCGGTGCAGTTCTGGCCGCCGAACTTCGGCGCGTACGGCTTCGACACCATGCTGGAGGCGATGCGCCAGACCATCGCCATCGCGCTCGCGGCCACACTGCTGACCCTGATCCCGTCCGTGATCCTCGGTTCTCTCGCCGCCCGAAACGTGGCGCCGAACCCCGCCACCCGCGGTGTCGCCCGCTTCCTGCTCGTCGGTATCCGCGGCATTCCGGAGCTGATCCTGGCCATCGTGCTCATCGTCATCACTGGACTCGGCATGCAGGCCGGCACCATCGCGCTCGCGGTGGGCGGCATCGGGCTGCTGGGCAAGCTGCTCGCCGACTCGTTCGAGGAGGTGCGGCGCGGTCCCGAGCTGGCGCTGGTCGCCACCGGTGCCACACGTTTCCAGGTATACGCCGGAGCGACAGTTCCGCAGGGTGCGCGCGCCATCATCGGCCACGTCTTCTACCTGCTCGACACGAACGTGCGGGCGGCCACCATCCTCGGTGTCGTCGGCGGTGGTGGCGTGGGCTATTACCTGCTCAACGCGAGCCAGGGTTCGAACTACGGCATGGTCACCGCGATCGTGCTGATGATCCTCATCACGGTGCTGGCCATCGAGGGAATCTCGATGTGGATGCGGAAGGTGTTCCGATGAACGACTCGTATGACGTTGCCGTTGTGGGCGCCGGGATCATCGGCCTGGGTGCCGCGTATGCGGCCGTGCGTCGCGGGCAGCGGGTGATCGTGATCGATCGAGCCGCCGAGCCGAACGGCGCCACGATCCGCAACTTCGGACACCTGTGCATCGGAGCGCAGGCCGGGGCCGCGCGGCGCTATGGCGACAAGGCCCGTGACATCTGGCTGACGCTCGCCCGTGAGGCCGGCTTCTGGCTGCGCGAGTCGGGAACGCTCGTGGTGGCCCGACACGAGGATGAGCTGGCGCTGCTGTCGGCGGCGGCAGAGACGGGCGGCATCGACATCCTCTCTGCTGGCGAGACGGAGTCCCGCCTGCCGATCGCTGCCGGCACTGCGGTGGGCGGCGCGCACATTCGCACGGATCTGCAGACCGACCCCCGCACGGCGTCCGTGGCGATCCGCCGCTACCTGGCGGATCAGGGCGTGGAGTTTCTGCTGCGCACCTCCGTCCGGTCGGTATCGGAGGGGCGTGTCGCGACGTCGCGCGGCATCATCAGCGCGGGTCTCGTGGTCGTCGCGGTGAACCATGACATCGATCAGCTGCTGCCCGAGCTCGCCGAGGCGGCGGGTGTGCAGCGCTGCGGCCTGGACATGCTTCGTGCTCGCGCCGACCTCCGGGCACCGTTGGCGGCACCGCTGCTCACCGGCTGGTCGCTCACCCGCTATGGGCGGTTCGCTGCGCTTCCCGAAGTCGTCGCGGTGCGCAAGCGTCTGCACACCGAGCGTCCCGACCTGGCCGCGCTCGACCTGAATCAGATGTACACGCAGCTTCCGGACGGCACCCTCATCGTCGGCGATACTCACGTGCGGGGAGACAGTGTCGCGCCGTTCCAGCCGGAGACCGCCGCTGAACTCCTGGTCTCGGAAGCCGAGACACTGTTCGGCGTCCCGCTGCGCGTGATCGAGCGCTGGCAGGGGGTCTACGCCAGCGCCCCCGAGGACTTCCTCGTCGACACCACCATGCCCGGCCTCGCGGTGCTCGCCGCGACCACCGGGATCGGCATGACCACCGGCCTCGGCCTCGCCGAGACATCGCTTGCCCCTCTGCTTCCCGCCCCGGCCACGGCCTGACGGACGCTCAACCTCGCTGAAAAAGAAGGAAACATGACCAGCACCCCCATCGAACTGATCGTCCTCGACATGGCGGGCACCACGGTGCGTGACGACGGCGTCGTCGAGCGCGCGTTCCAGCGAGCAGCCGAGGCCACCGGCGTCGCCGCCGCGCAGGGCTGGGATGCGGCGCTGCAGTATGTCCGCGACACGATGGGACAGTCCAAGATCGACGTCTTCACTCATCTCGCCGGCGGCGACCGTGCGAAGGCTGAGGAGGCGACGGCGGCATTCGAGGCCGCGTACGCCGACCTCATCACCACCGAGGGCGCGGAGGCCATTCCGGGTGCCGAGGATCTGTTCCGCACGCAGCGTGCCGCGGGACGCACCGTCATTCTGACCACGGGGTTCGCCCCCGTCACGCGCGACGCCATCATCGACGCGCTGGGGTGGCGAGAGCTGATCGACGGAGCGCTGTCTCCCGTCGACGCCGGGCGGGGACGTCCGTACCCGGACCTCGTGCTCACCGCGGCGCTGCGCGCGCGAGTGTCGTCGATGTCGGCTGTTGCTGTGATCGGAGACACGGCCAGCGACATCGGCTCGGGAACCTCCGCGCGGGCGGGCCTCGTGATCGGCGTCACCAGCGGCGCTCACGACGAGGGCGTGCTCTCGACCGCGGGCGCCGATCTGGTGCTCGGCTCCGTCGCCGAGGTCCGTGACGTCCCCGCGCTGGCGGTCTGACGTGGCGGCACCTGCGCCTGCCACCGCGGTCCTCACGCCCGCCCCTGCGATGACTGACGTACGGCTGTCGCCGGCCGCGTTGGCGAAGGTGTGGATCGGGGAGGGCCGCCCACACGAGACGATCGCGGTGCCGGGCGTGGTGCTGGCGGCGGGCGAGGCGCTCGTTCAGGTGGAGTTGGCCACCGTCTGCGGCTCCGATGTGCACACGGTTGCCGGGCATCGAGCTGCTCCGATGCCTCTGGTGCTCGGTCACGAGTATGTGGGGCGGGTCACCGCGCTCGGCGCGGAAGGCGCCCGCACGGTCGACGGCAGTCGGCTCAACATCGGTGACCGCGTCACCTGGTCGATCTTCGCCGCCTGCCGTTCGTGCGATCGGTGTCGGCGCGGGATGCCGCAGAAGTGCCGCGCGCTGCGCAAGTACGGACACGAGCGCGTCGAGGCGCACTGGGAGCTGACCGGCGGTTTCGCCACGCACGTGCACCTGCGTGCCGGAACGGCGATCGTCCGCGTGGCCGAGGAGCTGCCCGGAGCGGTGCTGGCTCCAGCCGCGTGCGGCACGGCGACGGCGTGGGCCGCGGTCGCGGCGCTCGACGACGTGGTGGACCTGGACGGCGCGGTGCTGCTGATCAGCGGGGCCGGACTCATCGGGCTGACCGCCACCGCGATCGCCACCGAGCGCGGCGCCCGAGTGATCGTGAGCGACCCCGATCCTCGTCGTCGCCAGCAGGCGCTGCGCTTCGGGGCCGCCGCGGTGCATGCGCCGGGGGAGGATCTCACGGACGTGATCGCCGAGCTCTGCGAGAGCGAGGTGCACGCCGTGCTGGAGGCTTCCGGCGCGCGCTCTGCCGTGCTCGCGGCCTTCGACGCGGTAGCGGTGGGCGGAGCGATCGCGCTGGTCGGCAGCGTGTTTCCCACCGAGGCCGTGCCCCTGGATCCGGAGCGCATCGTGCGCACGTGCCTGACCGTGCGCGGCATTCACAACTACGCGCCGCGGGATCTCGTCGATGCCATCGCGTTCCTGCGTGGCGCGGCGGGGCGCTATCCGTTCGCGGAGCTGGTCGGCGCGGTGTTGCCGCTGTCCGAACTCGACGACGCGATCGCGCTTGCCCGCACCGGCGAGCACGTGCGGGTCGGCATCGATCCTCGTCGCTGAACGGGCGTCAGACCTCGTCGCGCCAGGAGTGCAGCGGCTCGTAGCCGAGCATTCGGCGCGCCTTGTCGATGGACAGCAGCGTCGTGTTCTCGCCGATCTCACCGTGTACCGGGACGTCGGGGAAGACGGCGTCGAGCAGTGCGGAGTTCGGCGTCGTCATCACGGTGTCCGCGGCCGCGATGATGTACGCGTTGAGCCCCGGAATGGCCGCTTCCAGCGCGCGTTCCACGGCCTGGGCACCGTCGCGGGCATCGATGTAGCCCCACAGGTTCCACTTGCGCAGCAGCGGATCCGCGTCGAACGACGGGAAGCGGGCGTAATCCTCCGGGACCATGACGTTGGAGAAGCGCAGCGCGGAGATCGACACCGCCGGGTTCCAGCGGGTGAGCTGGACCGCCAGCTGCTCCTCCAGATGCTTCGAGAGTGAGTAGGTGGATTCCGGGCGCGCGGGGTATTCCTCATCCACCGGCACGTAGGGCGGCGGCACATCGAACGGCAGGCCCAGCACGGTCTCGCTCGACGCCGTGACGATGCGGGTGATGCCGAGGCGCACCGCTGCCCACAACACGTTGAACGTCGCGGTGATGTTGTTGTGGAATGTCGCGACGTCGGCGCGGATGCCGGGTGCCGGAATGGCACCCAGGTGCACGACTGCGTCGAATCCGTCGTGGGTGTCACCGACGGCCGTGAGCGCGTCGATCACCTGTCCGTAGTCGGTGAGATCCACCTGCACGAAGTCCGGGGCACGCGTTCCGACCACGTCGAGTCCGATGACGGTATGTCCCTGTGCTCGCAGTTCACGAGCGACGACGGTCCCGAGCTTGCCGGAGGCCCCGGTGAGAGCAATGCGCATAGCTCCACCGTAGGCCCTGCGCGGGGCGGTCGGCGGTGTGGACAGTGGCAGCGGAAATCCGCGGGTGCGTCTAACTTCGGAGGATGCCGACGCTACGACCCGCCCTTGCTCTGAGCATCCTCGCGTGCGCGATGCTCGCGCTTGCTGGGTGCGATGGGCGGGACGCGTCGACTCTTGCGACTCCGGTGCCAACGCCGTCGTACCACGCGTCAGCGTCGGACACGGCTTCCGCTGACGCCGATATCGCGGAGGCGACGGCTGCGCTCGACGCGTACACCGAGGCAAGCAACGGCATTGATTGGAGCGATGAAGCCTCCCTGGAGCGCTTCTACGCACTGAGCACCGGCAAGCAGAACGAGGTGGATCGACGTACATACGGGGAGTTGTTCGATGCCGGATGGCACTTGGAAGGCGAAGCACGATTCACAGTCGTTGATGCAGAACCAGGTGACGGCGCGGGCCAGGTGTTGCTCGCGGTCTGTTCGTCTACGGACGGAGTGAGATTCCTCGATGCATCAGGCGTGCAGCAGGTGCGAGCGAGTTCGAGTCCCGTAGCGGAGCGCACGGCGGTTGCATCTCGGGGACAGGACGGGGTCTGGCGCATCGCGGACATGACGGTGAGAGTGAGCCCACCGAAGTGCTAAAAGTCGCATCCTTGTTCATGCTCGTGAGCCTCGCTGCGGTGTCGTCGACCAGCTTCGCCGACGTCGCTGGCCTGGACGACTGCAACGTGATCTCCTGTGAGGTCGACAATGATGGTGGCAGCGTCGGCATCGGAGGTAGTGGATGGAACCCGATCACGAATGAACCGTCGGACCCGACCGCGGGAACTGAGCCAGACGGCCCGCCGGAACCGGGGCCGTCCACTCCCTCGTGCACGGTAGAGAATTTCCGCGATACGGCATGCGTGGTGGTCGTGCTGCCCGACTATCCCGACACGATCTACAACACGGATCTCATTCACTTCACGCCACACGCCGCCAGCGCGAGCACCGCGAACGAGGGCATGACACTCGTGACCTCACCGGCTTCCGTGTCTGTGGCTGCAGATGCACACATCCTGACAGGAACGCTGCTGGGCTACTCGGTCACGGTGACGTTCACGCCGGTTCAGGTGGGGATCGAGTTCGGTGATGGCAGCAGCGCAGCACACACGGGGGCGAGTGCCGTATTCGATCACACGTATCCGGCCCGCGGAACCTACGCCACGACCCTCATCGCCGAGTACACCGCGACTGTCACGTTCTCCGATGGCACACCGCGCCCCGTGATCGGCACCATCACGTCCCGAAGTCCCGGTCCCGACATCCGCGTGCTCGCCGCCCGCACTGCCCTCACCCACGACACCTGCATCACCACGCCCCGCGCTCCCGGCTGTTGACCGCCGAGCACGCGCTCTCCGTCACCAGCCGACGCCCGGGTCAGCGGTCGCCGAGGGCGTCACGCACGGCAAGAACCGCGCGGTGCAGCCGCGCGACGATGGCAGGGACGTCCTCACGATCGCCGATGTGAACCACCGCGATCGCCGCCGGGCGCTGGCCGCGCACCTGCAGCGGCACAGCGATGGCGCGAACCGTCGGGATCACCTCGTCGTGGCTGGTGGCCCACCCGCGTGCGCGGGAGTCGTCGACTTCCGCGATGAGCTCCGGCGTCGGCGGGAACGGCCACTGCTGCACCGGAAGCTCCGTCAAGATCGCCTTGCCCGGAGCGCCGCGCCACACCGGGTGGCTTCCGCCCGGGTGCTGCACCATGGTGGCGACCGAGTGATGCGGCTCGACGCTTGCGAGCGTGACGCACTGGTCGCGGTCGAGCACGGCCAGGAAGCAGGTCATGCCGAGATCGTTCGCCGTCGCCGTGAGTTCGGGGAGGGCCGCCGCCTGCAGATCCCGGGAGACCGCTGCGGCCAGGGACGCCAACCGGGGAGCCAAGGAGACGAGACCCGCCGGATCACGGGAGACCAGAGCGTGCTCCTCCAGGGTGCGCAGCAGTCGGTAGACGATCGAGCGGTGCAGGTCCAGTGCTGCGGCGAGCTCATCGATGGTCATCGCCGACGGCGCATCGGCCAGCACCTCGAGGATGCGGATGCCGCGACTGAGCGTCTGCGACGGGGGAGCGGATGCGGTCATATCTCTCGCCTCTTGCGGCCGGGGACCCGCGGCCCTATTCTTGCCGCGTTCATTATGAGAATTGCAGATTCGCATATCGAATACAAGCTGGCAATCGACACCGCTGTCGAAGGGATCGTGACGATGCAGTTCCACCACCACGGGTACGTCTCCGGGGATCCGCGGGTGCGTCCCGCAGCGGGCAGCGGCGTGAATCGCCCCGCAGAGCTGCCCGAGGAGATCGATGTTCTCATCGTCGGCTCGGGGCCCGCGGGCATGCTTCTCGCCGCGCAGCTGACCGAGTACCCCACTGCGACCACGCGCATCATCGAGCGTCGACCGGGCCGGCTCGTGATCGGTCAGGCCGACGGCATCCAGGCGCGCAGCAACGAGACGTTCCAGGCGTTCGGCTTCGCCGAGGCCATCATCGCCGAGGCGTTCCAGCTCACGGCGATGAACTTCTGGACCCCCGACCCGGAAAACCCCGAGAACGTCATTCGCACCGCGCGTGAGGCGGATGACCCGCACGGCATCAGCGAGTTCCCGCACATGATCGTGAACCAGGCGCGCGTGCTCGACTACTTCGCCGCCTACGCGAAGAACGGTCCAGCACGCATCGAGCCGGACTACGGCTGGGAGTTCCTGGATCTCGAGGTGGGGGAAGGGGAGTTCCCCGTGAGCGTGAACCTGCGCGGGACGGCCGGCGCGCAGGAGGGAACTTCACGCACGGTGCGGGCGAAGTACGTCGTGGGAGCCGATGGTGCCCGCTCTCGCGTGCGTGACGCCATCGGTCAGAAGCCCGTGGGAGATCAGGCCTTCCACGCCTGGGGTGTGATGGACGTGCTGGCCAATACCGACTTCCCCGACATCCGCACCAAGTGCGCGATTACCTCGATCCACGGCAGCATCCTGCATATTCCGCGCGAGGGCGGGTACCTGTTCCGTAGCTACGTGGATCTTGGTGAGGTGTCGCACGCCGACAACCGTGCGGTCCGCGAGACCAGCATCGAGCAGATCATCGCGAAGGCGAACGAGATCCTGCATCCGTACTCGCTGGACGTGAAGAACGTGGCCTGGCACAGCGTGTACGAGGTGGGTCACCGCGTCACGCCGAAGTTCGATGACGTGCCGGAGGAACTCACCGGCACGCGCACGCCGCGGGTGTTCATCCTGGGCGACGCCTGCCACACGCACTCCGCGAAGGCGGGTCAGGGCATGAACGTGTCGATGCAGGACGGATTCAACCTGGGCTGGAAGCTGGGTCAGGTGCTGGAGGGGCGGAGCGACGCTGCGCTCCTGGACACCTACTCGGGCGAGCGGCAGGTGATCGCGCAGAACCTCATCGACTTCGATCGCGAATGGTCGGCCATGATGGCTCGCAAGCCGGAGGAGTTCTCCAGCCCGCAGGAGCTTGCTGATTTCTACACGACCACGGCGGAGTTCCCCGCGGGGTTCCGCACCCAGTACGTCGCCTCGCCGATCACAGGTGATCAGGTCAACCAGGAGCTGGCGACCGGATTCCCGGTGGGTAAGCGCTTCAAGTCGGCACGGGCGGTCCGCGTCGCCGACACGAACCCGGTGCATCTCGGACACCACGCTCGCGCCGATGGCCGCTGGCGCATCTACGTGTTCGCGGATGGTGGCGACGCGTCTGCCGCGACGAACCTCGCCGATTGGCTGGCGACAGCCGAGGATTCGCCGGTGCTGCGTTTCACACCGCTGGGTGCCGACGTCGACTCCGTGTTCGACGTCAAGGTGATCTACCAGCAGCCCCATACCGCCGTGGACATCTCGCAAGTGCCGGCGATCTTCCTGCCGCAGTCGGGACCGTTCCAGCTCACCGACTACGAGAAGGTCTACGCCGTGGATCCGGAGCGCGGGGACATCTTCGACGAGCGCGGCATCTCACGTGAGGGAGCGATCGTGGTGGTGCGGCCGGACCAGTACGTCGCCCACGTCCTGCCCCTCACGGCGCGCGAGGCCCTGACATCGTTCTTCGCGGGCAGCATGATTCCCCAGCGCTAACGGCCGCCGAGACACCCAAGCAAGTCCGACAAACCCCGCGTTGCAGGGTTTCTCGGACTTGCCTGGGTGTTTCGCGACGGCCGCGCGAGCAGACGGTGGGTCATGGCCGGCCGCACCCCGGCATGCATCTTGCACATTTGTGCAGATTCGCGGAGGACTTCGGCCGCGGTTGCGCGCGCCGAGTACGTTGAGCCAGACCTGGGAACTCGCTGAGTTCCACGCACTCTCAACAATGACGTTAGGAATCCGATGAAACGCATCGCCGCGCGCAACAGCTTCTGGCTGGTCCTCTCGCTCGCGCTCTTCCTCCTCTCCGGTCTCGGGTCAGCTCTCGTCCAGACCGCCGGCGGTTCCGTGACCATGAAGACGCTCACCTGGGAGACTCCGAGCGGCCTCACGCAGAGCGCGTATCTGTTCGTGCCGAACGATGCCTCGGCGGAGGATCCGCGTCCGGCGATCGTTCTGGCGCACGGGTACAACAACCAGAAGCAGATGCAGGACAACAACTACGTCGAGCTCGCCAAACGCGGATACGTCGTCATGTCGATCGACCGCTACTCTCACGGCGACTCCTCGAACCAGACGGCGGCTGCCGCGATGACACTCTCCGACAACGCGGCGGGCGTCTATGACTCCGTGATCATGCTGAGCGGGCTGCCCTACGTCGACACCTCGCGGATCGCCGTGAGCGGCCACTCGATGGGCTGCATGTCGTCCAACGCAGCGATCGCGCTCGACAACGAGGCGCCCCAGCAGCTGATCGCGGCCGCCTACCTCGTCGACTGCAGCCCGGTCACGACGGATGCCGACGGCGCATTCGCTGACATCTACGGCGGTCGCGACGTCGCGGTGTACGCCGATCAGTACGACGAGTTCTTCTTCCGCTCGTACGATGCCGATGGCGCGCTCGTCACGACGCCGCGCGAGTACATCACGACCGCTGAGGCGCAGTCTTTCCTGCGCTTCGGGGTCGACCCCGCCGGCGAGGAAGCGCGCGAGTCGTACACGTCGTACACGCAGAGCGTCGATGGGCAGGAGGCGATTCGTCGCATCGACAACCCCGCAGAGATCCACCCGTGGGCGACGTTCTCCACCACGGCCGCGCATGACATCGTGACGTTCTTCGACGAGGCGTTCGGCGCCCCGCATCCGATCGACGCCTCATCGCAGACCTGGCAGATCAAGGCCGCGTTCAACGGACTCGGCCTCGTCGCGCTTGGAATCTTCGTCGTCGCCTTCTCGAGGGCGCTGCTCGCCACGCGGCTGTTCGCGGGACTCCGAGCCGACACCACGGATGTTCCTGCGTCGCCGAAGGGACGCGACCTCGCCTGGCTGTGGGGTTCGCTTGCGCTGTCAGTCGCGATCTCGGCCGTGAGCTTCCAGCTGCTGGCGCAGAGCCCGTGGTCCGAGACCTTCACGTTCACCGGTACGCCCGGCATCAACCCGCAGGGACCGACGTCCTTCATCGGGCTCTGGGCCGCGTTCAACGGACTCGTTGCGATCGCGCTCATGTTCGCGTCATACCGGCTGTTCGGTGCGCGGCGCGGTCAGGACCTCCGCGCGATCGGGGTGCTCCCCGGGTGGCGCAAGTTCTGGCTCGGCGTGCTCCTCGCCGCCGTGGTCGTCCTTGCGTTCGTGCTCATCCTGTTCGTGACCGAGTACTTCTTCCAGTCCGATTGGCGTCTGTATGTGCTGGGGATCGCGACGTTCAACGCCGACAAGATCGGGCTGATCCTGCTGTATCTGCCGCTGTTCCTGGCGTTCTACGTGTTCAACTCGGTCGCGATGAACAGCTTCAACCGGTTCACGGTGGCGGGTCGGGAGTGGCTGAACACGCTGATCCTCGCGACGGTGAACGCGTTGCCGGCGATCATCCTCGTGGCGATCCAGTACATCATCTTCGCGATCACGGGCGAGCTCGCGTGGCACGACGGGGAGTCGCGCATCGCGGGGATCTGGCTGCAGTTCGTGATCCCGTTCCTGTTCGTCGCGGTCATCATCTCGCGCAAGATCTACCGCTCGACGAACAACCCGTACATCGGCGGCATCATCATGGCGGCGATCGCGACGATCGGCAGCGTCAGCACGACCATCACCATCGCGGGCTGAATCAGTCCCGCGCCCCTCATTGCGCGCACTTCGCTCCGGATTCGGGCGAATTGCGCGCAATGAGCGCATCAGACGGTGTGGTCGCGGACGTCGCGCAGGAACGCCTCGACCGTCGTGCCGAGAGCATCGATGCGCTGCAGGCGGGCGGCCTCGCGATCGAAGCCCGGATAGGGCAGTGGCGGAAGCTTGCGGACGTTGCGCGAGCACTCGAACTCGCTGCACACCAGGGTGCCGACGGTGTCGCCGCGGCGACCGGCATCGCCCGCGCGTCGCGCCGCGAACAGCACGACATCGTTGGGGAGGGTCACGTCTGTGCACCACGTGCACTGGGCCCGGCTGCGCGGTCTGGTGTCGCTCTGGCGCAGCATCACGCCGACGGGTTCGCCGTCGACGATGCCGACCACGTATCCGAGCTGCGGCTGCTTCCGGTCGCGCCAGCCCAGATAGTCGAGCTTGTCCCAGACGAGTTCGTTGAACTCGGGCATGCTCGCACGGGTGCGCTCAGAGCGGGTGGTGTTGATGAAGGAGGCGCGGATCTGCGCCTCGGTGAGGTTCTGCATGGTCGTCTTTCATCGGCGTCTCGATGAGCGGCGCGGATGCGCATGGCATCACGTGGTTCCGGTCAGCGGGAATGGTCTCGGGATGAGCGGCGCGACGGCGCGAATCGCTGTCGCGGCGACGGCGCTCGCTGCATGCGGCAGCGAGCGGGTGCTTCGCTGGGCTCGCCCGAAATCCGATGAGGACCGTGATCACGTCGTCGATCAACGAGGGATGCGACGAGGCGGAAAATCGATTCTGGCGGGGCGAGTCAGCGCGCGAGGCGCGCGCCTCTGTCCGCGGCGCGGAGAACGCCACGGACCTCCCTGCTCCCGATCACGGGATTCATCAACGACATACTCCGATCGTACTCCTTCCTCCACAGGCGGAGGCTGTGCACTCTGCGCCGTCGTCCAGCGGGAACCGACCAGAATGGAAGGGCGTCCGTCGCCTTCTCGCTCAGGGCGATTTCCGTTCGCTGACAGGAGTTCTGCATGTCCACCCTCATCCGCCCCGCTCTCGCACGCCCGCGCACCGCGCTGCTGGCGGTGCTGGCCCTCATCGCCACGATGATCGGCGGTCTGTTCGCGGCGACTCCCGCCCTCGCGCACGATGAGCTGGTGGCCACAACGCCATCGGCGGGCGAGACGGTGACCGCCGCTCCCAGTTCGATCGGTCTGGAGTTCTCCCAGGAGATGCTCCCGGAGGGAACCTTCGCGGAGGTACGTGGCGAAGACGGCGCGGACTACGCCGACGGAACTCCGACGGTGGAGGGCACGATCGTGACCATTCCGCTCAAGACCGGACTGCCGAACGGCGTCTACACCGTCAACTGGCAGATCACCTCCAGCGACGGGCACCCCACGCAGGGCAACTGGACCTTCACCCTGGCTGCCGAGCAGACACCCGCCACGCAGCAGGCTCCCGCGACGGACCCGACACCTGACCCCAATGAGGCCACACCGGTGACCGCCTCCACCGAGCCGACCACCGCCCCCACCACGCCGACGGAGACGTCGGGGTCGGCTTCCGCCGACGCGACGGCCGCCGACAGCGGATCTCCGGTGCTGGGAATCATGATCGGCCTCATCGTGATCGCCGCCGTCGTCGCCGCGCTGGCTGTGATGCTGCTGCGTCGTCGCGCGACCCGCGGATGAGTCCCCGGGGGTGTGACGGGTGACGTTTTGGGCACCGATTCCAAGGCGCGCCGCATCCGCGATTGACACGCGGGTGGACGGCTCCGTAACTTTTAACTATCGGGCGGACCTGCAAGACGATTCGTCATGTACGTCCGGTCGACAACATCTCCACTCGAGCGACGACTTGTACGTTCGGGGGGTGAATCGGAAGTCCTGGGCAATCGGGACGGTGCGCTGAGACTTTGGTCCCGGCAAACCGTGCGCAGGAGGACGGATCCATCCGCGGAGACGCTCGACGGGGGCGGCTGTGGAGGTGCATGCATCCCCTCGCATTCACTGGCCCGCCGCCCTCGTCGAGCACCTACCTCGTCCCGCTGGCAAAGTCCTCGCCCGCGCGGTGAAGGCCCCCGCACCGGTCGGTGCAGGGGCCTTCACCGCGATCAGTCGGTGCCGCGGATGCCCTGCGTCGACGCGATGACGTCCGTCATCTTCTTATCGAGCGCTTCGAAGAACATCGATAGCGGGAACTCGTCGTCCAAGACAGCATCGGTGTACCCCTTCGGGGCGCCGAGGAGGATCTCGTCAGACAGACCGCGGCTCCACTGTGATGCCGGGTGGGGCGTGACGACCGAGCGCACCAGGTCATACGCGGCCAGCCAGTGCACCGTCTTCGGACGGTCGATCGAGCGCCAGTACAGGTCGTCGATGGCATCGCCCAAGGCGACGACGGCGTCGGGCAGGCGATCCCACTCGACAGCCAGCGACACGTCGGTCCAGTGCAGCACACCGCGCTGGTGCAGCCACGCGAACAGCAGCTGGCCGCCGAGTCCGTCGTAGTTGCGCACGCGTGTTCCGGTGAGCGCGAAGCGGAAGATGCGGTCGAACAGCACGGCGTACTGCACCAGTGCCGCCTTCTCGAGCATCTCCTCCTCGGCGTCGGTGATCGCCTCGCCGGTGTCCTTGCGCGCCTGGAGAGCTCGCTGGATCTTGACGCTCTCGCGGAACGCCGTGAGGTCGCAGCGCATCTCCTCCAGTGAGTAGAGGAAGAACGGCATGCGCTGCTTGATCATGAACGGATCGAACGGCAGGTCGCCACGCATGTGCGTGCGGTCGTGGATGATGTCCCACATCACGAACGTCTCCTCGGCCAGCTTCTGGTCGGTGAGCATGCGCGCGGCGTCCTCGGGCAGCCCGAGCTTGGTGATCTCGGCCGCAGCATCCACGACACGGCGGTAGCGGGCAGCCTCGCGGTCCTGGAAGATCGCGCCCCACGTGAAGGTGGGGATCTCACGCATCGACACGGTCTCGGGAAACAGCACCGCCGAGTTCGTGTCGTAGCCGGAGGTGAAATCGATCAGGCGCAGCGAGACGAACAGCTTGTTGCCGTAGTCCCCCGCCTCCAGCTCGGCGATGAACTCGGGCCAGATGACTTCGACGATCAGCGCTTCGACGTGACGATCGGGCGAGCCGTTCTGCGTGTACATCGGGAACACCACGAGATGGCGGATCCCGTCGACGCGGTGCAGTTGCGGCTGGAAGGCGACCAGCGAATCGAGGAAGTCCGGCACACCGAAGCCCTCGTCCGCCCAGCGCCGGAAGTCGGCGACCAGAGCGGTCAAGTACTCCGCGTCATGCGGGAACAACGGCGCGAGAGCCTCGACGGACGAGACGATCGTCTGCACCAGCTCGGTGGCGCGCGCGTGATCGGAGGACTCGGGAACGGAGCCGTCCTTCACCTGCAGCGTCTGCAGCTCGGTGGCGGCACCCTTCAGGGCGAGCCATTGCGGCGAGTCCTCCACGCCGACTGCGCGACCGTCCTCGACAACCTCGGGCTCTCCGACGACGGCCTTGTGATCACGCGTTTCGTGAGTCTGGCTGATGGACATGGGAACCTCCGATCTCGAGGCTCGGGCCGCTGCACTGCGACGTGCTGCCACGTCTTGTGAATGCGGCGGCGGGTGAATGGGCTGCGACGATCCTAGCGGGTTCCCCCTGACGACGGCTGAGTTCTACGGACTCTCACGATGTGCTCGTCGTCATCGGCGAGTACCGCTCGAAGCCGCTGTCGCGCGCGCTCGTAGCGCGTGCGTACCGTCGACGGATTGCGGCCGAGGATGGCAGCCGCCTCGGCCTGAGTGAAGCCCTCCCAATGGACGAGCGTGATGATCTGTCGGTCGAGCTCCGCGAGTACCCGCAGCGCCCCTCGCACGCGGTCGGCGTCGTCGCTGTCGGCGAAGCCGGAGTACGAGTGTCCTTCAAGCTCGCTGCGCAATCGCTGCGTCGCGGCCTCGCGCCGCGCCCAGGAGCGCCGATGGCGCTGCAGCACTCGATGCGCCACACCGAACAGCCACGGCCGCAGCTGACCATCGTCGCTGGGTGCGTCTCGAGCGCGACGCCAGAGCACCAGCATCGTCTCCGACAGCAGGTCGGCGGCATCCTCGCGGGCAGGCACCCGGCGAACGAAATAGGCGAGAAGATCGGGTGCCTCACGCTCGGCAGCCGCGGCGATGCGCGCTCGAAGATCGTCGCGGCTCATCCCAGTGCCCGGGTACGCACGAGAATCCCCATGCCTGGACGAGCGGCACATCGGCCGGTGGTGCCAGGACGAGGTCAGATCCGGGCAGAATCGCCGCACGTGGAATGATCGCGGTGACGAAACCGGGGACCCACCGCGTGAACTCCTCTCCCATGCGTTCTTCCCCGTCATTCGAATTGCTGAGATCCGGGTGGCCCGCCGCATTGTCATAGAGCGACTGCCCGAAGCCCGACCAGTCGCGAGCTGCAATCGCCTCGTTGAGCGCTCGGACCTGCTCGGGGGTAACCTGGGTCAACTCGACGTAGCCGCCGCACTCCTCGTGCACGCCGTCGATTGTCGTGAACACGAGCGGAATCGGCACCGAGGTGCGTGATGCGCCGTCGGGCAGCTGAACGAACGGCCACGAGTTCAGACCGAGTGCCGTCGCCGAAGCCGCCCCCGTGAGGACGACGGCTCCGATCACGAAAAGCGGAACGATCCTGCGCCGTCGGGACTGTGAGCGCACAGCAGAGCGAGCGACGTCTCGCGCCGCGTGCGTCAGCCGCTCATCCGGCGCTGCGACCACCGCGTTCAATCGCGCTGTGAAGTCATCGTCCATATGTCTGCACCACCCTCTCACTGCGACATGCCCGCTCGATGCCGTGGTGTCTCATCAATGTCACATCCGTACATCCCGAGACGGATGTGGCAGCATCGCACCTCCCGTAGCGTGGAGGGGTGTTCCGTCCGCTTCGCCGTTCCCAGCTGGTCTGGGACATTGTCGGCGCCTCGCTGCTGCTCCTGATCGGGTGGCCGGTGATCGGCGTCGCCTCGGCGACGGGCATGGAAGCGACCAGCGGGTGGACGGCGCTCGGCGCGGTCCTGAGCACGGTGCTCGCCGCCGGTGCGGCCGCGATCCGTCGCCTTTCGCCGCCGTTGGCGCTCATGATCGCGTGGGTTGCCGCGTTGATGACGATGGCGTTCGTGCTCATTCCGGGAGTGATCATCCCGGTGGTCTTCATGGTGCTGTTCGCCACGTCGGCCTATGGATCGAAGCGGACGATGTACTGGGGACTGGCGTCGGTGGTGGTGGGGTCGCTGCTCGCGTCCGCATATGTCACTCTCGCGACCCTCGCGGGTGCGTTCTTGAACCCGTCCGTGCCCACGGAGAAGCCGGGCACCACGCTGGTCCTGGTGATCACCGCGGCGATGTTCGTGGCCTGTATCGCGTCGATGGGGCTGAGTTGGGCGTTCGGTCTGCTGCTGCGCAACCGCCTCCGTACCCGTCGCGTGGAGCGCGAGCGAGAGATCGCTGAGGCGCTGGCCGTCGCGGAACAGCAGCGCACACAGATCGCGCGGGACATGCACGATGTCGTCGCGCATTCCTTGGCCGTGGTGATCGCGCAGGCCGATGGCGCTCGCTATGCGTCGGTGGCCCGCCCGGAGGCGGCGACCGAGGCGCTGCGGACCATCGCGAGCACCGCGCGCGGTGCGCTGTCGGACGTCCGACTGCTGCTGACGCAGCTACGACACTCGCAGGCCGAGGGGCCGCAGCCGACCCTGGCCGATCTGGAGATGCTCTACACGCAGGTGCGTCAGGCGGGCGTCGATCTGCGCGTCGATATCGATCCGATCCCACGAGGCGACCCGCCCGGCGCGATCCAGCTGGCCGTGTACCGAATCCTGCAGGAGGCGTTGACCAACGCGATGCGTCACGGCGACGATTCCGGCGTGGACGTCTACCTCTCCTGGTACCCGGATCGCGTCGATCTCGGAGTCATCAACGTGATCAACCTGCAGGATTCGTCACGCCCTGGCGGACACGGCCTGATCGGCATGCGCGAGCGCGCGCAGCTCGTGGGTGGCACACTCGATGCGGGGGCTGACGCTACCGACGGACGGAATCGCTTCGTCGTCCGCGCCAGCATCCCGATCACCGAGATCGCAGAGCCGGCCGAATCAGCCGCCGGCTCCACCAGCTGAGGAGCGTAAGCATGGCCGATTCGATCCGGGTCGTGCTCGTTGACGATCAGGCGCTGTTCCGCGCTGGCATCCGCATGCTGGCCGATTCCCAGCCAGACATCGACGTGGTGGGGGAAGCGGGCGATGGGCGCGAGGCGCTCGACGTCGTGGCGCGTACGAAGCCCGACGTGGTGCTGATGGACATCCGCATGCCGGTCATGGACGGCCTCACCGCCACCGCGGAGATCCTTCGCACCGCCAATCCGCCGCGGGTGGTGATGCTGACGACCTTCGATCTGGACGAAGCCGCCGCACGCGCGATCCAGCAGGGAGCCAGCGGATTCCTGCTCAAGGACACCGAACCCGAGGCGCTGCTTGCGGCGATCCGCACGGTTCATTCCGGGTCTGCGGTCATCGCGGCCGCCGCGACGCAGGATCTGTTTGCCCACTTCACGAGCCCGCAGACGGCGCCGCTGCCGGCCGAGTACGAGACGCTGACCGAGCGGGAGCGGGAGATCTTCGCGCTCGCGGCGCGGGGGCTCAGCAATGCCGAAATCGCCGCGCGAGAGTTCCTTTCCGAGGCCACCGTGAAGACGCACATCAGCCGCATCCTCACCAAGCTCGGCCTGCGCGATCGCGTGCAGCTGGTGGTCTTCGCCTTCGAACACGGCCTCGCGTGACGCGTATCCCGTGAGGCGTGACCCGTCACCCGTGTCGCACTGCCCGCGTCGCGCTGCCCGTGTCGCTCGATCGCGTGTGGGAAACCCCGCGAGACTTCCGTCTCTGGGCGAGAATGACCGCAACGCGCGAATTGTCGCCCACAGCCGGAAGTCTCACGGGCAGGGGCGCGGATCATCCTCGCGATGTAGGGGGATCGGGCGCGGGGGCGATGTGCGTGCACCGCGGGTCGAACGAGGCTGGAAGCATGCAGATCACGACCTCCGACCTCGGGCTCGCCGCCCGCGTCCAGCACCTCACCAAGACCTACGGTTCGGGCGAGGGCGAGGTCCGTGCGCTCGACGACGTGAGTGTCGGCGTGCGTCGCGGACAGTTCACCGCCATCATGGGGCCGTCCGGCTCGGGTAAATCCACCCTCATGCACATCATGGCGGGACTCGACTCGCCATCCAGCGGCAACGTCTGGATCGGGGACACCGACATCACCGACATGGGCGACACCGACCTCACGCTGCTGCGTCGTCGTCGGATCGGTTTCATATTCCAGTCGTTCAACCTGGTGCCCACCCTCGACGTCGCCGGCAACATCCAGCTGCCCCTCGACCTCGACGGCCGCAAGCCGACGGCGGAGGAGACCGCGCGCATCGCGATGCTGGTTGACACGCTGGGACTCCGCAGCCGCCTCACCCACCGGCCGCACCAGCTGTCCGGCGGTCAGCAGCAGCGCGTGGCGATCGCCCGCGCGCTCGCCACCGCACCCGACCTCGTGTTCGCCGATGAGCCGACCGGAAACCTCGACTCCCGCACCGGGCGCGAGGTGCTTTCCCTGCTCGCCGCCGCGAGTCGCGAACACGGACAGTCGATCGCCATGGTGACCCACGATCCGATCGCCGCTTCTTACGCCGATCGCGTGATCTTCTTGGGCGACGGCCGCATCGTCGCCGACAAGCCGCGCCAGACGCCCGAGCAGATCACGACCTACATGCTCGCCGCCGAGGTGAACGCATGACCGCCGTTGCCCTCGCGCCGGCGAAGAGCGCGGCACCCTCTCTCGGCTGGTTGCGCGAGCGGGGCATGGGATCGAGCATCCTCATCGCCGCTCTCAGCTCCGCGTTCGGCGTCGTGCTGGTCACGGTGACCGGCTACATCGGCGCGGTGATGATGGACAATCCGGTGCTCGGGGAATCAGCCACGGCGATGTTCGTCGTGGTCATGCTCAGCGTGTTGCTGGTGGGTGTCGCCGTGTACGTGGCCTCCATCGTGACGGCCAACACCTTCGCGACCATCGTGGCGGGCCGCACGCGACAGATCGCGCTGATGCGCCTCATCGGTGCGTCGGCGCGCTCGGAGCGCACAGCGATCGCCCGTCAGGGGCTGGGCGTCGGCGTGATCGGTGCCGCCATCGGCCTGGTGCTTGCGACCGCCGCGACCGCTATCGCATTGCCTCTCGTCAATCGGGCCCTCGGAGTGGGCGAGCTGTCGTTCAGCGTGCTGCAGCCGTGGATCGTGATTCCCGCCGCCGCCGTGGCGCTCACGACGTGGGCTGCGGCATGGGTGGGTTCACGTCGGGTGCTCACGGTGACCCCGCTCCAGGCGCTTGCGGGCTCCCAGGAGCGTACGGCGGATGACATGCGCCGTCCCGCGCGCACAGCTTCGGCGGTCGCCCTGCTTGTGGTCGGGATTGCTCTGCTGGTGGCGGGGCTGCTGTTCGGCACCTTCATCAACCCGATGGGCGTCGCGATCGCCTTCCTCGGCGGCGTGCTCTCCTTCACCGGCCTCGCGCTGGGCTCCACGTTCATCATGCCGCCGGTGCTGGGCCTGGTCGGCCGGATGTTCGGCTCGTCGCCCACGGCGAAGCTGGCCGCGGAGAACGCGATGCGCCACCCGGAGCGATCCGCGCGGATGACGATCGGCGTGGTCATGGGGGTGACTCTGGTGACGATGTTCTCCGTGGCGAGCGAATCCGCCAAGGCGATGATGGTGCGCGGCGCGGACTCGGAGATCGGTGCCCAGATCAGCCAGGTGATGGACAGCTTCGCCGCCGTGATGATGGGGCTCGTCGGCGTCTCGGCGATCATCGCCGCGGTCGGTCTCGTCAACCTCTTGACGATCGGCGTGGTGCAGCGCCGCCGCGAGTTGGGACTGCTGCGCGCCCTCGGATTCACGGCGAAGCAGGTTCGACGTATGGTGCTGCTGGAGGCGGCGCACATCTCGATCGCCTCCCTCGCGACGGGTCTCGTGCTCGGCGTCGCGTACGGCTGGGTCGGCGCACAGTCCACGCTGGGCTCGCTTCCGGTTCCCCCCGAGATGACGGCGCCGAACTTCGTGCTGCCCACGATCCCGTGGGCGCTGGTCCTCGGCGTCGTCGCGGCCACGGCGCTGCTGACGGTGGTGGCGTCGCTTGCTCCGACACGCCTCGCGACACGTGTGGTTCCTGTCGAGGCACTTGCCACGGACTGACCGACGCGCGTCGCCGCGACGTCTGCTCCGAAAAGAGGACCATGCGCTGAGATGAGGACGGATCGGCCGTTTTCGTCCTCATCTCGCGACATCATCCTCTTTTCGGCACGCCCCAGAGCCGGGAGAGCACGGAACCAGCACCCGGGATGCACCGGGTCCGGCCGCGCGTCAACCCTCGTCGCGAACCATGCGCAGCTCGCGGATCGGGACACCGTCATACTCGTCGATCTTCTCGGCACCATCGAAGGCGAAGCCGTTGCGACGGTAGAACGCGTGAGCGCGGGGGTTGTCATCCAGCACCCACAGTGATGTCGGGCGGGAGAAGTCGGACGCGAGGTCCAGCAGGGCCTGCCCCGCACCCGATCCGTAGGCATCGGCGAGGACGTACACGGCATACAGCTCGGCGTGCGCGGGCATGTCCTCGTCGCGCGACGGACCGATCGAGATGAACCCCAGGACGCGACCATGGTCGCCCTCGGCCAGCCAGGAGCGCCACGGTGCTTCCGGCTCGGCCTCCGACGTCAGGATCCGCTGCCAGGAGGTGACCCGGTCCGACACCGATAGGCCGTCGAGCAGGCTCTGCGGCATCCGTCCGGCGTACGCCTGCCGCCAACCGAGGACATGCACCTCGGCGAGAGCGTCCGCATCCGACAGAACTGCCTGCCTGATGTCGAAGCGAAGAGGGGTCATGACGGGCCAGCGTAGTTCAACGTCGGAGGCCCGTGCCACACTGAACCGCATGAGCATCGAGGTGCGACCGGCGGTCGTTTTCGAAGACATGGCCGCGGTGGTCGGTCCGAAGAAACCCACGTCCAACGTGTGCTTCTGCCTGAGCTATCGGATCGGCAACAAGGAGAACGTCTCACTCCGAGGTCAGGCGCGTGCCGATCGGGTGAAGGAGCTCTGTGCGCAGGATCCGCCGCCGGGAGTGCTCGCCTATCTCGACGGAGAACCGGTGGGGTGGGCGGCGGTGCACCCGCGCGCTGGAACGAGTTTTGCCCGCAACCGGCTGATCCCGCACGTGGACGACCTCGACGTCTGGTCGCTGTGGTGCTTCCGGGTGAAGCCCGGTTATCGCAAACAGGGCGTCCTGCACGCTCTCGTGGACGGGGCCGTGGAGCACGCCCGTGTCAGCGGTGCTGCCGCCATCGAGGGCTACCCCGTCGACAACGGCGGGAACCGGGTCAACCTCACCATGGCCTACGTGGGCACACGGAGCCTGTTCGAGCGGGCCGGATTCACGAAGGCTGCCGACACGGAGTCGGTGCTCGACGGCTTCCCGCGGGTGCTGATGCGCAGGTCCCTGGTCTGATCGGTCAGTCCGCAGACGGTGCGGCGCTCTCGGGATCGAAAGCCCACGTGGGTGCGAGCTTCGTGATGCGCGCCTGCCGCAACTGCCACGACGCCCACAGCGTGGGCCAGAGCGCGGGCGCGGTCGCCCCGCGCACGGTGAGGCGGTCGCGCCACAGCGTGCGATCCGGACGCCCGGGAACGGCGCTCACTGCCATCTGGTGATCCCAGACATCCAGCGACGCCAGCGGGCCGGTCAGCGGAATGCCCGAGTCACGCAGAATACGTACCCGCACGCCGTCATGGACGAGCTCGCGATCAGTGGTGTGGATGAGCTGCTTGCCGATGCCCACCGCTCCCATCATGAGCATCTCCACTGCGGTGTCGCCGCCGTGCTCGAGCTGCGTGGGGATCGGCGTCATCGGGCGCAACGCGATGAGCGGGCTGTAGAGCTCGGCGAGCACCGCAGGGGAGTGCAATGCGCGCCACGCGGCATCGGCGTCGCAGTCGATCTGGAACTTGAGCATCACGCGCATGGCTCCATCCTGCCCCGCCGGTCGATGCGCCACCGGTGAATAGCATGGAGGGATGAGTTCCCCCTTCACCCAGGACACGTATCAGGTGCGCATGGATTGGGGGACGACGGGGCTTGCCCGTCTCGCACCGGCGGACGTGGTCGTCGTCGTGGACGTGCTCCGCTTCTCATCGGTGGTCTCCGAGCGCACCGCCGCGGGCGAAGAACTCGCGCTGGCAGATCTTGCACCGCGCTCTCTCAACGGAGCGGCCGTCGCCGCCTACGCTGCGGCGCAGGAGCATACGCCGGTCGTGTTGATCGGGTCCCTTCGTAATGCCTCGGCCATCGCAGATGCCATCGTCGATCTGCAGAACCTGCGTAGCGCTCGCACGGCGGTGGCCGTGATCGCGGCAGGAGAACTCACCTCCCGAGACCCCGACGCTCACGTGCGCTTCGCCGTGGAGGATCAGCTCGGCGCGGGCGCGATCATCGATGCGCTGAGCGCGCGCGGCCTCGATCACACCTCGCCGGAGGCCGCGGTCGCCGGTGAGGCGTATCGGGCGCTCGCCGGTGCCGTGCGCCACTTGCTGGGCGCCTCGGGATCAGGACGGGAGCTGATCGCGCGGGATGAACGAGCTGTCACCGCTGCGGCCGCCACCGTGGACGTCGACCGGGTCGCGCCACGGCTGGTCGACGGCGTCATCCGCGGCTAACGCGCTACTGCTTGCGCAGCGTCGCCACGGGATCTTGGCCTGGGAGCCAGGTGACGACCGTGCGGAAGTACTTTCCGGACGGGGCGGACGATGGGTCGAACTCGTCGCTCGGATAGGTCCAGGTCTGCTGCTCGCCGTAGACGAGTTCGTCGCGGCAGGACGAGGACTCTCGGTAGGTCGAAGCGTCGGCCGCTGGCCCGATCAGAGTGACCGCATAGACGCAATGCAGATCCTGACGCTCCACCGCCCATAGGGAGGTCAACCCGAACACGGCGACGGGCGTTGCGTGCGGTCCGCCGAGCTTGAACACGATCTGCGCCGTGCGTTCCACGACTGCGTTCGGTTCCAGGGGCGCTGTCGTGGTTTTCACATCGACCCACGTCGACATGAGCCGTGCCGGCTGCGCGTCCGTCCACCAGGCGTCGACGACTTCCTTCGCCGAGTATTCGTCCGCCGTGACCGGGTACGACGAGAGCCGTGCGCCGTTTTCCGTCTCGGGCGCGCACGCGAGGACTTCAGATAGATGCGTGCCGTTGGTCTCGGTGAGTGGCGCGGCGATGAAGCACCGGGTCGCGCGATCCGTTGAGCGGGCCTCCCACACCGCGGCATCGAAGAGCGTTCCGATGTAGACGAGAGTCCCCGGATCGGTTTGATTCGCGAGTGCAGCCCGTGCGACGACTCGTGTTGCCGCGATGGAATCGCCCACGGCCACCATGCCCGCCGCGGAAGTCGACGCGGGAACCCAGGCGTTCACCGCCCACCCGGCGGTGAACGCTGCAACCAGTGCTGCCGCCGTTGCAAGGAGCGCAAAAGCGCGACGCGGGCGACGCGCGAGGGAGGGGAGTGGCTGTGGCACCGATGCATCGTTCACGACTTCGGCGTCATGGCGACCGGCCGGAGGACCATCGAGCTGGGGCTGCATGAGCTCCGTGAGGCGCTGCGCCTCCGCCGGCTCCAGTCCAGCGCCCTCGCGGCCATACGCTGCGGCGAGCAGGCGCCGCCGCTCCTCCGCTGACATCTGGTTCATCGTTCTCCCTCTTTATGGACCGGCGTCTCCCGCTTCGGTACCCAGATCATCGTAGAAATTTCGCCGCGAAGAGAAGCAGCACAGCTTCGCCGCCCGTGTACCCGAGCCGCGCGTCCCTCACTGACCACGTGCGGCATCGATCCCGTTTCCCCGCGCGGCGCCGACCATGATGCGCGAGCGATGAGTCGGCGGCGCATCGATCGGGCTGACACCGCCTACTCGGCGAGGAGCGAAGCGACGGGCTCCTCCCCGGGGACCCAGGTGATGACCGTGCGGACGGGCGGTGCGTCGGGGGAGTTGAAGTCGGGACCGGGGAAGGTCCACGTCGGCGACTCGCCATCCTCGCGGCACGAGGAGGCGCTTTCGAAGCCTGCCACGTTCACGTCCGATCCCGACAGCGTGATCGCGTAGATGCAGCGTGGTCCGTCGCGCTCCACCGCCCAGAGGGCGGTGAGCCCGGAGACGGCCACAGGCGTCGCGATTGTGCCCTCGCCTTCGCTGGGCGCAGCCCGCGTGCGATCGATGATCACGCTCGGCGCCAGCGGAGTCACTGTGACCTCCTGCCACATCGGCTCGAGCTGGGCCGGCCGCTGCCCGCCCCACACCGCCTGGATCGTCCCCCGCGCCGTGTACAGCTCCCCGGAGGCGGAGGTCGACCACAGCTCGGCAGCGCCCGCCGATTCCGGTGTGCAGGTCAGGAGGTCGGCACCGGCCGGCTGGCTCGCGTCGGGAATGGTGGCCAACACAAAGCAGCGGCTGTCGCGATCCGCCGAACGGGCTTCCCACACGACGGCACCGTTCAGCATCCCGATGTTCACGAGCGTGTTGGGATCCGCTTCGTTGGCGACTTCCCCGCGCGCGGCGTCGAGGGTGGCGGCGACGGCTGCGTCCACGGGGATCTGCGCCTCATCCGTCGCGGGCACGGGTATCCAACCGCGTCCCACCCAACCGACGGCGAGGGCCACAACTGCCACACCCACGATCGTGAGGAGGCTCACGAGGAGACGGCGGGGGTGCTGCGCCGTGGCCGCCGTGGACAGAGCGACCGTTTCCACAGGGTGTGCGAGCGCTCCGGCGTCGTCCCGCTGGTGAGTGTCCGCCAACGGCGAGTGAGCACTTCGGAGGAGCTCGGTGAGCCGCTGCTTCTCCACCGCATCGAGGCCCGCTCCCTCGCGCCCATACGCCGCGGCCAGGAGGCGTCGACGTTCCTCGTCCGAGCTATCGTCCATGATTCCCGTCCGTCCCCCCATCTCACTCCTGCCAGATCGGAACCAACGTCGGGGTGCCGTCCACGGGCCATTCGACGCGCCAGAACCAGGTGGGCTGCGTGTCGTCCACCGGTGCGTCCGGCAACATCAGGCGAGGATCCAAGTCCACCGACGATTCTCGAGGACCGCCCTGCGGATCCTGCTGGTTGTCCAGGTAGCTGATGATCGTGTTCTCGGCTGTCGCGACGACGACCGCACGGGCGCCCTGCGCCGTCCCCGCCCAGTAGCTGAAGCTGACCGCGCGCGCGTCGGACACTCCGGCGGTGAGCGAGAAATCCAGCAGCGTCGGAGGCGCATCCCACTCGGTGATGCCGAACACTCGCGCGCGATCCTCCGCAAGCTCGCCGAGGGCCGCGAACGTGAGGGCGCTGCCGAGACTTTCAGCCGTCGGTTGCGCCGACGCGGTCAGACGGGCGATCGAGTCGGAATTCCACGCAACACTCGTCGTGAATTCGGTCTGCGCGCCGCCCTCGGCCGTGTGAACGTCGGTCTGCAGAACCATGTCGGTTGTCTTCGGCGGGGTGCACAGCGGATCAGTCGGTCGGGGCATGACGGATATGGAGACGGGAAGCACGCAGCGCTCGCCTGATTCGGGCACGCCCGCGAAGTAGTCGATTCCGTTGAGCGATCCGGCGTAGTTCCAGGTCACCCAGCCATGCGTCGCCGCGATCTTCTCACCCGTTTCGACCACCTGCTGCAAGGCTTCGGGGGCGGTGGGAACGGTGGCACGACCCACGAAGAACGCGGCAGCGAGCGCAGCGAACAGAGCGAAGACACCAACAGCGGCCACGACGATCCGTCCCCGACGTCGCGAGGGCGCGGACCGCACGGCGGGCACCTCCGACTCCTCACCGATGCCGCCCAGGAGATCACGGAGGTCCTCCGCACGCGCCGTCGCATCCGGCGGGACGACCTGGGCCGGGGCGGCGGATTCTTCAGCCCGTCGTGTCAGCTCATCGAGGCGTCCCAGCTCCGTGGTTCCCAGCACATCTCCGCGCCGGAACACACGCCGCTGCAGCTCGCGGAGTTCTCGGGCATCGTCGTCGCTGAGCATGCCCCCATCTTCGCCTAACCGCGCGCACTCACCATTCAGCGCGGAGCGACGGCCGCCCGTCGTGTTGCGGCGGAGATCTCGCGCCGTGTCCACGTGAAGTGAAAGCGCGGGTCGTATTGCGCCGCGCACTTCACACATGAGGCGAGTCGTGTGGGTTTGCGGTGCCGATATGCGAGATGGCCCGCGGGGCAGACGCCCACCCAGGGCGCGAGCTCGTTGGCTGTCTCCCCGCGATGGGTGGTGCCTCCGACGTATCCCAGATCGCGTGCGATGCGCTTCCACCGCGGCCCGTGACCTGCGGCAGGACCGGCCAAGGCATGGGCCACCTCATGCAACAGCGTCTGGTGATTGGTGTCGTCGTCGTACCGGGCCGCCAGGTAGCGCGAGACAGAGATGCGCTTGCGGTTGTAGTCGCACAGCCCCGCGCGACGCTTCGCATTGTCGAAACCGAACGTCCACGAGGGGTCCAGATGAGTGTGGATGAGCGCGTTCGCCCAGACCTCCACGCGCCCCAACTCTGACATGTTCTCAGCTTACGGCGGGCCTCCGACAGTGGGCTCGAGCGGCGAGCGGCGAGGGCTCGCTGACTAGAATGACATCACCCCCATCCGCCTGATGAGAGCAGAGCATGAGTGATTTCGCACCGTCCCCCGTCGGCGTTCTGTGTGTGGGGGAGACGATGGGCGTGGTCACCACGAGCGATGCGTCGCCGGTGGTGACGGGGACGAGCTTCCTGCTGGAGACCGGTGGCGCCGAATCGAACGTCGCGGCGCACCTGGCGACGCTGGGTGACCAGGCATCGTGGTTCAGCGCGCTCGGTGCGGACGCGGTCGGAGAGCGCATCCTCCGACGCCTGCGCGCCGCGGGCGTCGATGTCTCGCTCGTCGAGGTGCGTGCGGGCGAGCGGACCGGCCTTTACGTCAAGGACCCGGGTAACGGCGTCGTCTACTACCGCGCCGGCTCCGCCGCGAGCCGACTGAACGCGGACGACGCGCGTGCGGTCCCCATCGAGCGCTTCCGCGTGCTCCACCTCTCGGGCATCACCCCGGCGCTGTCGCCGTCGTGCCGCGAGTTCGCCCTTGTGCTCATCGATCGGGCGCGCGAGGCCGGCGTCCTGGTGAGCTTCGATGTCAACCATCGCGCAGCGCTGTGGCCCGACCTGCAGACCGCGTCCGACGTGCTGCGGGAGTTCGCCGAGCGCGCCGACATTTGCTTCGTGGGACTCGATGAGGCCCAGGGGCTGTGGGATGTGGAGACGCCCGCCGACGTTCGGGCGCTGCTGCCTGACGTGCCAACGCTCGTGGTCAAGGACGGCCCGATCGGAGCTACAGAGTTCGATGGAGACTCCGAGACCTTCGTGGCAACGCCTCCCGTGGAGGTCGTCGAGCCGGTGGGTGCCGGCGACGCCTACGCGTCCGGATGGCTGCACGGTTTCCTGGCGGGTCAGCCCGCGGAGGAGCGTCTGCTCACCGGTCATGTGCGCGCGGCTCGCACGCTGCGTTCCGCCGGCGATCTTCCCGACGACATCCCGCGCGGCTGATCCCGGGCGCTGCGCCGACAGAAACCGGCGTGGGAGAGAGAAAAGGCCTCCCCGCGTGCGCCGGGAGATGTGTTTTCGATCTCCGTTGCCGCAGGGGTGCAGCGTCAGCGAACGGCGGCGTCCTCGGCGTCGCGCGAACGATTCTCCACCGGGCGACGGATCAACGACTCCCGACGCGCGGCGTCGACGCGTGGCTTCTCGGCCGGAGCGTCACCGGCGGACAGCCGAGCCTCCAGCGCATCGGCAACCGGCGTGGCCTGGTGCGCGGCGTCTCGCGCCCAACGACGATCGGCGGCGTCCACGTACATCAGGATCGACTCCAGCTCACCCTCGTCCGCGCCCGCCTGCTGGCGGAGGAAGAGCGACTTCTTGAAGTCGTGCCGAGCCAGGGAGTATTCGGCGTTGTCGAAGTTGAGTCGGCCGCGGTGCTGCACGGCGAAGGCGGCGATGCCGTGCCATCCCTGTGCCTCGGCCTCTTCGGCACACATCGTCAGCTCCTGCTCTGCGGCGCTGCTGCCACCGCGAGAGTGCACCACCGTGGCGTGCAGGATGCGGGCACGCAACAGGTCCTTGCGGGTGCCGGCCATACGCGCTTGACGCACGGACTGCTCCGACACCTTGAGCGCATCGTCGAATTGACCGAGCACCTTCAGTAACCACACGCGCTCCAGGAGGGCGGGGAGGCTGCGCTGGGCGCTGATCTCCTCGAGCCGAGCCTCGCACTCCTTCGGGTCGATCAGCTCGCGCAGAGTCTCCGGGTCATACCCGCGGATCAAGCTCACTCGTCGCTCCCTTCCCGATGGCGCTGTTCCTAGTGTGTCAGCGGTCCGCCCCGTGGCGCCTGTGGCACACCGATGACACGTGTCGCGATGCGCAAAAGGGCGAGAAATCAGCGATCGAAGATCGACGCATTGGGTCGCGGTGAGGCAACGGCGTCGGCATCCGTGACCGGCAGAGCACCCGACGCGAGCTGATCCACTTCGCGATCCGTGGCGATCTTCGCGGGATGAGGGCCCGCCGCAAGCAGCCGTGGAAGCCAGTCGGTGGGCAGTGGTGTGCGAGACGCTGCAAGCACCAGATTGCCGAATCGACGCCCCTTCAGCACCTGCGCCTCCGCAAGCACCGCGACGTGGGGGAGCACCTGGCGCAGCGTGGCGATCTGCCGGCGCGCGTAGGCCAGGCCCGGTCCGTCCGCCACGTTCACGAGGACCACCCCGTCCGCCGCGAGGAGTTTCGCGACGGAGGTGTAGAACTCCACGGAGGTGACGTGTGCCGGGGTCTGTGCTCCCGCGAACACATCGCTCACCACCAGATCCACCTGGCCGAGGATGCCGCCGGGTAGCTTCTCCACGCCGGCGCGGGCATCGCCGATCCGAACGCGAATCGCCGCACCGCGCGGCAGTGGAAGATGTTCGCGAACGAGGTCCCAAAGCCCGGGTTCCAGCTCGATCACCTGTTGGCGAGAGTCGGGTCGGGTGACGGCGATGTAGCGGGGCACGGTCAGAGCGCCACCGCCGAGGTGCACCGCGGTGAGGGGCTCACCGGCGGGCTTCAGGACATCGATCACCGCTCCGATGCGGGCGATGTACTCGAAGTGCAGATGCGTGGGGTCGTCCAGATCGACGTGGGACTGAGGCGTCTCATCCACCAGCAGCTCCCAGCCGCTGGTGAACTCGCTGCGCGCGACGCGCGCGAGCGTTCCATCGCTCAGCCGCACCCGCGGGGAGTCGGGCTCTTCTCTGCTGCGTCGTGCCACCCCTCGAGCGTACTCGCGCCGGTGACGGCGCCGCCGCGGCGGGTGGGCAAGCGTGTGCGGAAGGCGCCTTTCTGTGCGCGGAATCCCCACCGCGCAACCGCAATCAGGCCGCGTCGCGGGCCATCTTGCCAGCGAGAGGACCCCGAAATTCCGCGCGTACACTCGGCGTCGCGCCACATTCTGTCGGAGTGTCACGAATTTCCACACTTGATAACGATCCTGAAAACTTTTTGTCATTTCGACCGGCGGTCCGTAGACTCACGAGAAATGTAAGTGCTCCTAACAAAGCACGTCCACAGCCTCCCGGGCCGCCCGGGTTTCAACGAGGAGACAAACGTGAACAAGCGCATGTTGACCGTCGCCGCATTCGGCGCAGTCGCGGCCTTCGGCCTGACCGCCTGCTCTTCCGGTGGTTCCACCGGTGCCGGCGAGGCCACCGTGAACCCTGACGACAACAAGGACGTGACCATCACGGCCTGGATCATGCAGGGCACCAACCCTGACTCCAGCGCGTACCAGGAGAAGGTCGCTGCGGCCTTCAAGGAGAAGACCGGTGCCACGGTCAAGTTCGAAGAGATCCAGTGGGCCGACGGACACGACCGATTCGTCACGAGCATCGCCGGTGGCACCACCCCCGACGTCGCCGAGACCGGCACCACCTGGACCCCGGAGTTTGCTGACGCCGGCGCGCTGCTGGAGCTGGACGACTACGTCGACTCGGTCGATGGACTGAAGAAGGACCTGGTTCCGGGTCTCGAAGAGGCCGGCACCTATGACGGCAAGCTCTACGGCATGCCGTGGTACGCCGGTGTGCGCTCCATCATCTACCGCGCCGACATCTACGAAGAGCTCGGCCTGTCGGCTCCGAAGAACTGGGACGACATCATCAAGAACGGTGAGGCCATCAAGGCGGCGCACCCCGAGATGGCCGCGTTCGCGGTTCCCGGCAACGCCGAGTTCCAGGTCTACCCCTGGGTCTGGGGCGCTGGCGGCGAGGTCGCCGTCAAGGACGGCGACAAGTGGAAGAGCGAGCTGGACTCCGAGAAGTCGGTCGAGGGCTTGCAGTTCTATACGGACCTCGCCACCAAGTACGGCTTCTCCACGGCGGGTGCCACCACGTGGAAGGAGACCGACGTGCGTGACGCGTTCACGAGCGGCACGGTCGCCACGATGATCTCCGGCTCCTGGACCCCGAAGTCGCTGCTGGAGAAGAACCCGGAGCTCGAGGGCAAGATCGGTGCCGCGGTCATTCCGGCCAAGGACGGCGGCATCGCCGGTTCCGTGCTCGGCGGCTCGCACCTGTCTGCGTTCAACACCACCAAGCACCCGGAGCTCGCCTGGGAGCTCATCAAGATCATGACCACGGGTGAGCTCGCCAGCGAGTGGGCCAGCCAGACCGGCTACTTCCCCGGCATCAAGAGCGGCCTCGACGAAGCCCTGAAGTCGACCGACCCGCTGGTGGCTCCGTTCGCCGAGCAGATGGTCGACGGCGGTGCCTCGGTGCCCGTCACCCCGAAGTTCGGTGCGGTTCAGGCCAAGCAGACCACCAACACGATGATCCAGTCGATCCTCAGCGGACAGAAGGACGTCGCCACGGCGACGAAGGACGCCGCTGCGGAGATGACCGACATCCTCAACCAGAAGTAATCCGGGGCGCGCCTTGAGTTCCATCCAGGCGCCCGCTCCCGCCCCGGGCGCGGCGACTTCGGTCGCCGCGCCCTCGGGCGCCGGGCGTGGCCGACGCTTCATCACCATGGCCAAAGCACGGCCGTGGCTGCTTCTCGCACCCGCCCTGGTAATCCTCGGCGGCCTGATGATCTGGCCGCTGATCCGGGTTGTCATCATCTCGCTGCAGAACTACGGTCTGCGCGAGATCAACACGGGCAAGTCCAACTTCAACGGCGTCGACAACTACACCGAGGCGTTCAGCTCGCCGACGCTGTGGACCGTTGTGCTTCCCAACACCGTCGGCTTCGCGATCGTCTCGGTGCTCGGCACCGTCGCCTTCGGAACGCTCGTCGCGTTGCTGCTCGCTCGCCTCGGCACGACGTGGCGCACCATCGTCTCCAGCGCGATCATGGTGGCGTGGGCGATGCCCGCCGTCACCGGAACCTACGTCTGGACCTGGGTCTTCGACGCCGACAAGGGCCTCGTGAACTCCCTGCTGCAGGGTGCCGGGATCATCGATGAGCCTGTCAACTGGTTCACCAACCGCTGGTCGTTCTACGGCATCGTGCTGCTGAACGTCATCCACCACGGCTTCCCGTTCATCGCGATCACCATCCTGGCGGGCCTGCTCGGCGTCTCGAAGGAGATGCTCGAGGCCGCAGAACTGGACGGCGCGAACGCCTGGACGCGGTTCTGGCGCATCACCTTCCCCACGCTGAAGCCGGTCTTCTCCGTGGTCGTGATCCTCTCGACCATCTGGGACTTCAAGGTCTTTGCGCAGGTGTACCTCATGCCCGGCGGCGCCGGCTCGAACCGCGAGGTGCTGAACCTCGGCGTGTGGAGCTACATCGAATCCTTCGGACAGAACCGCTACGGCTTCGGCTCCGCACTCGCCGTCCTGCTCACGCTCGTGCTGATGGGCATCACCGCGGTCTACATCCGCACACTCTTCAAGGAGGACCAGCTGTGAAGCAGAAGAGCCTCACCGGCAAGGTCGGGATCGGTGTCGCTGTCGCGGCGCTGCTGATCTTCACGCTGTTCCCTGTCTACTGGATGATGAAGTCGGCCTTCGACAAGCGCGCGGGCGACGGCGGATCCTCCTTCCTGCCGAAGGAGTTCGGCTGGGACAACTTCGCCTACGTGCTGGGCGACGCCGGCTTCGGGCTGTATCTGCGCAACTCGCTGATCGTGGCCGCGGTCGTGGTCCTCATCAGCGGCTTCGTCGCGCTGCTGGCCTCCGTGGCCGTGGCGCGCTTCCGCTTCAAGTTCCGCACCACCATGCTGATGATGATCCTTGTGATCCAGATGGTGCCGCTCGAGGCGCTCGTCATCCCGCTGTTCCTGCAGGTGAAGAGCCTCGGACTGCTCAACTCCCTGCTGGGCCTGATGGTGGTCTACGTCGCCCTCTCGCTGCCCTTCGGCATCTGGATGCTGCGCGGCTTCGTCGCTGCGGTTCCGGTCGAGCTCGAAGAGGCCGCGTATGTCGACGGTGCCTCGTGGTGGCGCATGTTCCGCTCGGTCATGCTCCCGCTCACAATGCCCGGCCTCGTCGCCACCAGCGTCTTCTCCTTCATCACTGCCTGGAACGAGTTCATCTTCGCGATGACCATCCTCGGCTCTGAGAGCGACCAGTACACGGTGGCCATTGGCCTCAAGTCCTTCTTCGGACTGCACTCCAACGACTGGGGCTCCATCATGGCGGCTTCGACGCTGATCACCCTCCCGGTGATGATCTTCTTCGTGATCGTGCAGCGTCGCCTCAGCTCGGGCGTTGTGGCGGGAGCGGTGAAGGGATGACCTCCGAGGACGACCTTCGTCGCCTGGCGAACGGGGTGCTGTGGCCGGGTTTCCTCGGCCGTAGTGCACCGGCCTGGCTGCTGGATGAACTGCGAGCGGGACTTGCCGGTGTCGTGTACTTCGCTCAGAACGTGGGCGACGATCTGGCGCAGCTGAGCTCCGACCTGCGCGATGCGAATCCGTCGATCCTGATCGGCATCGACGAGGAGGGTGGCTCGGTCACGCGGCTCGAGACCACGCACGGCTCCACGGTGCTCGGCGCGGCTCAGCTCGGCTTCCTCGACGACCTCGACGCGACCCGTGCCACGGGGGCGGAGATCGCACGTCGCCTGCACGCGGTGGGCGTCAATGCGCAGCTCGGACCCGATGCGGACGTGAACACCGACCCGCGCAACCCCGTGATCGGTGTGCGGGCGTTCGGCGACGACGTCGACCTGGTCTCTCGTCACGGCGTCGCACAGGTGGAGGGCATTCAGGCCTCCGGTGCCGTCGCGGCGTGCGTGAAGCACTTCCCGGGGCACGGCGACACGCACCTGGATTCGCACCACGATCTGCCGACGCTGCGTCTCACGGAGGCGCAGCTGGCCGAGCACCGTGCGCCGTTCGTCGCCGCCATCGCGGCGGGTGTGGATATGATCATGACGGCGCACATCGTGATCCCGCAGTTCGGACCGCTGCCTGCGACGCTGAACGCCGAGATCCTCGGCGGCCTGCGCACGGACGGCTTCGACGGTGTCATCGTCACCGACGCGCTCGACATGGCCGCCATCCGCGAGACCTACGGACTCGGTGCCGGTGCCGTCCTGGCGCTGCAGGCGGGTGCCGATCTGCTGTGCATCGGCAACCCCACGAACCCGGGCGATGCGATGGCACCGGATCAGGACGAGCGCGACTTCTTCGCCGTGCAGTCGGCCGTGATCGCCGCTCTTCGCGATGGGACGCTCGCGCCCGAGTCTGTGCAGGCCGCGGCCGATCGTGTCGCGGGTCTCGGACGACGCCTCGCCGCGTCAGCCCCGGGCGACGATGCCGCCGCTTTCGATGCTCAGGATCTCGCTGACCGTGCCGTGACGGTGCGTTCCGGTGCGAGCCTGGTGCCCGCCGCATCGGCCGTCGTGGTGGATGCACGCAAGCGCGCGTCGTTCGCTGTGGACAGCGCTGCCTCGTATGTCTCCACCGTCCTTGCGGCGGAGGGAAGCGTGCTGCGGGTGGATCCGGATCGCGCGACGGATGCCGAGCGCACCGCGGCGATCGCCGCGGCCGTGACCGATCCGGCGGAGCGCATCATCGTGCTGGTGGATCGCGTGGCGGTGGATCCTGCGCAGCGCGATGTCGTCTCGGCGGTGGCATCCACCGGTGCCGACGCCGTCGTGGTCAACACGGGCATCCCGGTCAGCGCGGACGCAGCGCAATGGCCGATCCCGCTGGTGCAGGTTCGGGCGTCGAGCCGACTGGCAGCTCTCGCCGCACGGAAGATCCTCGTCCGCGACTGATCTTGCTGACGACGGGCGCATCTCCTTCGGGGATGCGCCCGTCGTCGTTCGCGGACTTATCCACAGATGAGCCATATGAGGGTGGCAGGACCGGCCCGGCTGTTAGCGTCGGACGACACGATCGGGGCCTGGGGGCACCCGATGGTCTTCTGCTCGGGACGTTGGTGCATGCCGGCGTCCGGTCGCGACGGATTGTTCCGTCACCTCGCGAGCATCCATCACGATCTGGGGGTCATTTATGCGCCGAATACTGGCGTCCGCATTCGTCGCCGCCGCTCTGGCCGCGGGGACCGCTCTGGCGGTCGCGCCCGCGGCGAGCGCGGCTGAGCGACCGGTCGAGATCACAAATCCGCAGGTGCTGCTCGGGGGCGAGCCTGTCGACCCGAGCACGCCGCTCACCACCGATGACCAGCTGCGCTTCCAGGCGGACTGGCACGTCGCAGGACAGGTGAACGCCGGCGACACGTTCACGGTTCCGCTGCCCTCCAGCTTCGAGCTGGTGCAGTCCGCTCCGTTCTCGCTGCTGGATGAGACCGGCACACCGATCGCACGGTGCGAGTACCAGGCCACGGCCATCCTGTGCACGTTCCTTCCCGACGGTCCCTACCGCGACCCGCAGGGTGACATCTGGTTCGTCGGCACGCTGGAGGAGACGGCCGAGGGTGAGCCGGGGCCGGTCTGGGAGGTCGGCGGCGGGGCGATCCCGCTGCCCGTCCCCACGCCCGCCACACCGGGGGAGTGGCGACCGGGGTTCGGCACCGACAAATCCGGTTCGGGCGAGATCGTCGACGGCAAGGCGGTCCTCATGTGGAACATCCTGATGTGGCCGGGCAGCAGTCCCGATGACGCCCAGGCCGTGCGTCGCTTCGACGTGAGCGACACGCTGACGTCCACGTCGCCGAATCAGCCGCACACGCTGGTCGCCGACTCGTTCGTGCTCACCCGTTACCAGCAGGACCCCACCGACCCGACCAAGGGCCTCATCGAGACGCGCATGGATCTGCCGCTGGACGGCAGCTACGTCGCCGGATACTCCAACTTCCTCGGCGAGACGTTCAGCGCGCCGACGGTGGACGACTCCGCCACGAGCTTCACGTTCTCGATCGACGACATGGCCTTCGGATATCAGTACCGTCTGCGCTACACCTCCGTCGCGACCGGCGCCGTCTCCTTCGAGACAGACCTCTTCGCCAACGACGCACTCGTCAACGGCGAGTCCAAGGACGCCACCGTGACGCCGAAGGCGTTTGGCGGCGGCGGTGCGGACGCCGGCGAGTACACCTCGTTCGCGGTCTCGAAGCAGCTCACGAACAACTCCGACGCGGAGCTTCCCGACAGCTACGAACTCACCGCCACGTCTGGGGACGTCACCGAGACCATCGCGGTTCCCGCCGACGGCACTCTCGTGAACTCGGGCTATTACCCGGCAGACACCCCGATCGTGCTGTGCGAGAAGGTGCCCGACGTCGATGACGTCACGTGGAAGCCGTACACGATCACCGGTGCCGGCGTCACGGGTCCGAACGCTGACGGCTGCTACTCGCTCGCGGGTGTCGGTGGTCAGCGGGTGGAGATCGTGCTGGCCAACGTTGCGGATCCGGTGACGCCGTCGCCGTCGCCGTCGCCGACACCGACGCCCACTGCGACGCCGACGCCCACGGCTACACCGACATCCACGCCGGAGCCCACGGCTACGCCGACGCCCACCGCGACGCCGACGGCCACGCCGGAGCCGACTCCGACGGTCACGCCCACAGCAACACCGTCGCCGACGGTGACGCCGGAACCGACTCCGACCGTCACACCGACGGCCACGCCAACCGCGACCGCGACTCCGACCGCGACTCCGACGACAACGCCAGAGCCGAGCATCACGCCGTCAACCACGCCGGACCCCTCGGCGACGGCGACAACGCCGGCCGCTCCTGTGACCTCCTCCGCTCCGACGAGCTCCGCTCCGCGCGGAACGACGCTGCCGACCACAGGTACCGACGGTGGCGTGCTGGGTGGCGGTGCGATCGCCGCCGCCGTGCTGGCCGCGATGGGGGCTGTGCTGGTGATCGCCCGACGACGCTCCAGCGTCCGCTGACCCGCGGCTGATCCGCTGACCTGACGACGTGCCCGGTGCCGCAAGAGCGGCACCGGGCACGTCATTCGCGTGTGGCCTCGGAGTACCATGTCGCATGTTCGAGACGCCAGATCTGGAAACCGTTCCGCAGCCACCCCTCGCCGGCGTCAGGGTTCTGGACGTGTCAACGCTGTTCGCCGGTCCGCTCGCCGCCACCTTCCTCGGTGATTTCGGCGCCGACGTCACGAAGGTCGAGCACCCGCGCCGCCCCGACGCCGCCCGCGGACACGGACCGCAGAAGGACGGCGTCAACCTGTGGTGGAAGACCCTGGGGCGGAACAAGCGCACCCTGACGCTCGATCTCAGTGCCGCCGATGGCGCTGAGATCCTGCTGCGGCTCGTCGCCGGCGCCGACGTGATGATCGAGAACTTCCGACCCGGCACCCTGGAGCGCTGGGGCCTGTCTCCCGAGCGGCTGTTCGAGGTGAATCCCCGCCTCGTGCTCGCGCGCGTCACCGCGTTCGGTCAGGTGGGTCCGTACGCCGGCCGACCGGGGTTCGGATCACTCGCCGAGGCGATGAGCGGATTCGCTGCGCTCACGGGCGCGCCCGACGGGCCGCCGACGCTGCCGCCGTTCGGTCTGGCCGACGGGATCACGGCTCTCGCCACCGCCTACGCCGTGATGGCCACGCTTCGCGCCACCGAGCGCGACGGCGTGGGCCAGGTGGTGGACATGGCCATCATCGAGCCGATCCTCATGCTCCTCGGTGGGCAGATCACGGCATGGGACCAGCTCGGCATCGTGCAGCCGCGCACCGGCAACCGCTCCGTGAACAACGCGCCCCGCAACGTCTACCGCAGCCGCGATGGCGTGTGGCTCGCCGTGTCCACCAGTTCGCAGTCGATCGCCGAACGCGTCATGCAGCTCGTGGGGCGCGCCGATCTCACCGAGCAGAGCTGGTTCGCCAGCGGCCATGAGCGCGCACAGCACGCCGACGAACTCGACGATGCCGTTCAGCAGTGGATCGGTTCACGCGACGCAGACGATGTGATCGCCCGCTTCGAAGAGGTGTCCGCGGCGATCGCGGCGGTGTCCGATGTGCGGGGCGTCGTTGCCGATCCGCAGTACGCGGCGCTGGGAACAGTGGCCCGTGTCCCCGACCCGGACTTCGGTGATGTCGCCATGCAGAACGTCCTGTTCCGGCTCTCGCGCACCCCGGGTTCGATCCGCTGGACCGGACGGGCGCACGGCGCGGACACCCGGGATGTGCTCACGGATCTGGGACTCAGCCCGCAGGAGATCGACGATCTGACGGAAAGAGGTGTCGTATGACGCGCCTGACCGGCCTCTACGTACCCGGCGACCGCCCGGATCGATTCGAGAAGGCTGCGAGCAGCGGCGCCGATCTCGTCGTCTTCGACCTGGAAGACGCCGTCGCGCCGGCGGCCAAAGCGGAGGCGCGGTCCCAGGTGGTCACCTGGCTCCGCGACCATGCCGAGACTCTGGACGTCGGTATCGAGGTGCGGGTCAACGCGGGCGACCTCGATGATCTCCGAGCCGTCGCCGAGCTTGCGCCCACCGTGGGAGTGCGACTCCCGAAGACCGAAGAGCTCGCCCTGCTGGACGACGTCGCCGCGCACATCGGCCGCCGCCCTCTCACCGCACTCCTGGAATCCGCGCGCGCCGTTCTGGACGCCCGTGCCATCGGCGAGCACCCCGCGGTCACCGCGATCGCGCTGGGTGAGAGCGACCTGCGCAGTCAGCTCGGGGGAGCGGACCAGGTTCTGGATCACGCTCGACTCACCGCGGTGTTCGCCGCGCACGCGGCCGGGCTCGATGCTCCGATGATCTCCGTGTTCCCGCGCATCGCTGACGAGGCGGGCCTCATCGCCGACACGCGACGCGGTGCGGATCTGGGCCTCGTCGGTCGCATGGCCGTACACCCGCGCCAGCTCGCGCCCATCCGCGCGGTGTTCGCTCCCACGCCGGAACAGGTTGCGTGGGCTCGCGAAGTGCAGGCCGCTCTGGGGGAGGGCGGAGTTGCCACGCTGCGCAGCGGCGAGATGGTGGATCGCGCGATGCGGGGCCGCGCGGACGCCATCCTTCGGGCCGTCGAACAGCACGGTTGACAAGCCGGTCCCCCCGCCCCTAAGGTCACTGCACCATACGAACGCCGGAATTGGAAACGTTTCCATCCGAACTCGATGGAAACGTTTACACACCGGCTCGACGAGGAGCGCCATGGGCGACAAACCGACACTGCACGAGGTGGCCGCGACCGCGGGCGTTTCGCTAGCGTCGGCGTCGCGGGCCCTCACCGGACGCTCGGCCAGCCCCGACATGGTTCGCCGGGTTCGCCAGGCGGCGAAGAGCATCGGCTACCTCCCCGACGCCACGGCGCGCCAGCTGCGCCTCGGTGGACGACGCCAGGTGGTGTTCGCGGTGGACGACATCGGAAACCCGAACTACGTGCAGATGCTCCGCGCCATCGAGGCCGAGCTCGGCGACACCATCCGCCTCAGCGTCTCAGCCACCGGTCGGGGCCCGGACCAGACCGTGGAGCTGGTGCGCAGCCTCAGCATGGGAGCGGGAGACGGCCTGATCATTTCGCCGCTGCGAGTCTCGCCCGCGTTGCGGCAGGCCCTCTCCGAGACCGTCGTCCCGGTGGTCGTGATCGGGAACCTGCACTCCGACCTCAGCATCGACTCCGTGTTCGTGGACTCGTCCGCCGCCATCGGAATGATCATCGACCACCTCGTCTCGCTCGGGCGCACGCGGATCGGCGCGATCCACGGACCGGGCAACACGAACCCGGGTGCTGCCCGACGCGCCGGCTTCGTGGCCGCGATGAAGCGTCACGGCCTGGCGGTTCCCGAGCACGCGCAGATCACCGCTCGCGACTTCACCTCCACGGCCGGCATCGATGCCGGAACCGAGCTGCTCACGCGCTGCCGGCAGGGCGGGGTCGAACTCGACGCCATCGTCGCGGTGAACGACCTGATCGGCATCGGCGCGATCCATGCGGCGCATCGCTTCGGCCTCCGCGTTCCCGCCGACCTGGCCATCACCGGCATCGATGACACCGAGCTCGCGGCCATCTACCTGCCCGGCCTGACCACCGTCTCCCTGCAGTCCGCGGATCGTGGCCGGCTGGCCGCCCGCATGCTGCTGTCCCGCTTTTCCGATCCCACTCGTTCCGCACAACACGCGACCGTCGAGGCCACCCTCGTCGTGCGCGGCTCGACTTCACTGGAGATGTCATGAGTGCACCAATAGTGACCGCGCGTCGGGGCGGTCTAGCCCGCACCCGTCGCAATGAGGCGATCGCCCTGGCGATCCCCACGGTCCTTCCCATCCTGATTCTGAGCGTCGTCCCGTTGTTCGTGGGTGTGGCGACGGCGTTCACCGACTCGCGCCTGGCACGTAATCACGACACGCAGTTCGTCGGGTTGCAGAACTTCGTCGACCTCGCCTCGGACACGCAGTTCTGGCAGTCCTTCGGCATCGGCATGATCTGGTCGGTCACCGTGACCGCCCTGCAGCTGGTCGGCGGACTGTGCCTGGCTCTGCTGCTGAACACGGATATGAAGTTCCGCGGCATCACCCGGGTGCTCGCGCTGATCCCGTGGGCCATGCCACCCGTGGTGGTGGCTGTGATGTGGCAGATGATCTACTCGCCCACCAACGGGCCGCTCAACTGGCTGATCGGCAGCCTGGGGGGTCCTGCCCACATCAACTGGCTGGGTGACTTCTCCCTCGCGCTGCCCGCGGTCATCCTCGTGGGCGTGTGGGTCGGCATGCCCCAGAACACCGTGGTGCTGCTGGCCGGATTGCAGAACGTCCCGGGGGAGTTGCTGGAGGCGGCGGCGGTCGACGGTGCGAGCGCCTGGCAGCGCTTCTTCCACGTCACGCTGCCTGCACTGCGCCCCGTCATCTTCTCCATCACGAGCCTGAGCTTCATCTGGAACTTCAACTCCTTCGGCATCGTCTACGTGATGACCGAGGGCGGCCCCGGCGGTCGGACCATGCTGCCGATGCTGTTCACCTATCTCGAGGCGTTCAAGTCACGCAACACCGGCAGCGCCGCCGCGATGGGAGACGTCATCGTCATCTTCCTGGTGGCGATCCTCACCGTTGCGCTCTGGCGCCAGCTGCGTTCAGACAGGAGCGAGTCATGACCACCTCAGTCGCGCGTCGCCGCACGGTACGCACCCTGCAGTATCTCGCTCTCGCCGGTTTCCTGATCTTCCTCGGCTTCCCGCTGCTGTGGTTGCTCTCCACCGCCTTCAAGTCCTCGGCGGAGATCAACTCGCTGGCGGTCAATCTGATCCCGGCGCAGCCGACGATCGACAACTTCATCGCCGCATTCGAGCGGCAGGGCCTGCCGCGTGCCGCGTGGAACAGCCTCGTGGTCGCCGTAGTCACCACGATCTTCACCACCGCGATCTCCATCCCCGGTGCCTACGTCATGGCGCGATACCAGGGGCGGATGCGGGCGGTCGGGGTCGGCTACATCCTGGTGAGCCAGATCTTCCCCGTGATCCTCGTGATCATCCCGCTGTTCTTCATCCTGCGTGGTGCGGGTCTCGTGGACTCGCTGCTCGGACTCATCGTGGTCTACACCGTCTACACGCTGCCGTTCTCGCTCTGGATGCTGCAGGGGTACGTGTCGGCGATCCCGTTCGACATCGAAGAGGCGGCCTCCATCGACGGCGCGTCGAAGTTCACGGCGATGCGCACCATCGTGTTCCCGCTGCTGATGCCGGGGATCGTGGCGACGGCGATGTTCAGCTTCGTCTCCGCGTACAACGAGTTCTTCTTCGCGCTCGTGCTTCTGCAGAACCCGGACAACTACACGCTTCCCATCGCGCTGGCGACTTTCGTCGGTGGCGAAGGAAAGGTCGCCGTCGGCCCGCTCGCCGCCGGTGCACTCCTGGCCAGCATCCCGAGCATCATCTTCTTCTCGCTGCTGCAGAAGCGCCTCGCCAAGGGGCTCATCTCCGGTGCCGTGAAGGGCTGACCTGCACCACCCATACGTTTCACAATCACAAGGAAGAGGAAAGAAGTGAACAAGCTTCACCGTTCAGCAATGCTGCTCGCGGCGGCCTCCGTCACGGCACTCGCACTCACCTCCTGCTCGCCGGGCGCATCAGACCCGGGCAGCAGCGGGGCCGCCACCGGCGACCCGGCAACGCCGGTCGAGATCACGTTCCAGTCGTTCTCCGACCAGCCGGCCGCGATCGCCGCGACCAAGGAGATCGTCGACGCGTTCAATGCAGACAACCCCGGCATCACCGTCAAGATCGTCCAGGCTCCCACTGACAGCCTCGACGACAAGCTGACCACGCAGTTCGTGGGAGGCGTGGCCCCGGACATCATCCACTACGAGGTGCTCGGCATCGTTCCGTTCGCGAAGGACGGCTACCTGGCCGATCTGTCCGACCTGCTCAGCAAGGACACCATCTCCGACATCGACCCCGGCGTGCTGGACTCCGTCACCGTGGACGACCAGGTGATCGGTGCTCCGACCGAGCTGCAGACCTACGTCGTGTTCGCCAACAAGAAGCTGCTGGAAGCCGCGGGCGTCACCGTGCCGACCGGCGACTCGATGACCTGGGACGAGCTGGCCGAGATCGCGAAGGCGACCACGGCGGGCGATGTCCATGGCATCACCTGGGGCATGAAGAGCCCGACGGCGGCGTTCATGAGCCTCGGCATGGGCTTCGGCTCCAGCTACTTCACCGGCAAGGGCGATGACATGAAGGTCGAGGTCAGCGACGCCGACCTTGAGGTCCCCAACCGTGTGAAGGCGATGATCGATGCCGGATCGGTGGACCCGATCGGTGTCACGCAGTCCGGCTCTGAGGTGCTCGCCACCTTCTACGCGGGGAAGGCCGCGATGACCGTGCAGGGCTCGTACCAGATCGCGAACATCGCAGCCGATGCGCCGGCAGACATGGACTGGGTCGTGCTTCCCCCGCTCGCGGGCAGCAAGGGCGCGGTTCAGGCGGCCAACCCGCAGACCCTGTCGATCAACATCGACTCGGAGCACCAGAAGGAGGCGGCGACGTTCATCGACTACTTCATGTCCACCGACAACCTGGTGAAGATGAACGTCGCCGACGGCCTGATCCCCACCACGACGTCCGCACGCGCGGCTCTGGAGGAGCAGACCAAGGAGCAGAACGGCTGGCCCGCGATCATGACCTCCGCGGAAGGTCTCGCCGGTCCCGTCTTCCTGCAGGCGAACGGGTTCGTGCGCTGGAAGGACACCGTCGCCACCCCCGGATTCCAGAAGTTCCTGGGCGGGGAGATCGACGACGCACAGCTGAAGTCCGAGCTCGACACCGGTTGGGCACAGGTCAACGGTTGACACCGGGTGGTGGGCCTTCGGGGCCCACCACCCCGCTGAGAGGAATGGCATGAACTGGATTCACGATCGAACCGCCGCGGTGCTGGCGGGCTCTGCGATCGGCGACGCCCTCGGCGGAGCCGCGGAGGGCTTCAGCCCGGAGGCGATCCGCGAGCGCTACGACGGGCGCATCGAGGGCATCGTTCCGCCGTATCACCTGGACTGGCAGACTGCCCGTCCCGTGAGCCCGTACCACAAGGGCGACGGGCACATCACGGATGACACCCTCATGACGCAGGCGCTCATCCGCGTGTACGAGGAGCATCGCGATCACATCGACGCGTTCGCCATCGCGGACCTGCTGGTGCCGCGGCTGCAGACCGAGGTGCGCTGGATCCCGGAGTTCGAGCGCGAGTCGATCATCCTGCACCGCATCTTCCTTGCGGAGAAATGGCTGGTCACGCGGCTGCAGTACGGCCACGTCGACCCGCGAGAGGCGGGCGTCGGCAACGTCGTCAATTGCGGTGCCGCGATGTACATGGCGCCCGTCGGTGTGGTGAACGCGGGTAATCCCCGTGCGGCCTACGCCGAGGCGATCGACGCGGCCGGTGCTCACCAGTCCAGCTACGGGCGCGAGGCAGCCGGCGTGTTCGCTGCGGCAGTCGCCGCCGCGGTGTCGCCGGGCTCCAGCGTGGATTCCGTCGTCGAGGCCAGCATCGCGCTCGCCCATGACGGCACGCGCGCCGCCATCGAGGCGGTGGTCGCTGCGGCACGCGCCGTGCGCGGTGGCGATCACGACGCGATCGGGCAGGCGCTGCGCGACGCCATCCGTCCATTCGACACCGTGGGCGACGCCTACCGTCAGCCGGCGATGGATGCGCGCATCCCCTCGCGCACCAAGGCGATCGAGGAGCTGCCGGTGGCGCTCGGATTCCTCGTGGCGTACGAGGGCGACTTCCGAAACACCATCCTCGGCCCCGTCAACTACGGCCGTGACTCCGACTCCATCGCCTCGATGGCCGGCAGCATCGCGGGCGGCATCGGCGGCATGTCGGTGATCGCGACGGACTGGCTCGACGCCATCGCCGAGGCGAGCCGGATGGACTTCTCGGAGCACGCGGATCGTCTGGCGAGCGTCGCCGAGGAGATCATGCGCAAGGACGCCGCGCGCGCCGAGGCTGACCTGCAGCGTCTCACCGCCGTCGCCGCCGGCGTGCTCTGATGCGGCTCACGTGGGCACAGCCCGAAGACCTGGTCGCGCACGAGCTGGTGCAGTCTCGGGCCGAGGGCCACGCGGTCGACGACATCGCCGACCGGTGGGCGAACGCGGGCGGATCGCTGGTTCCGGTGCGCGGCGGGGCGACCCCCGAGCGCGCGCCGGAGCCGCTCCGCTCACTCGCCCGTCAGCTCCTGATCGAGCTGGATGAGCGCGCCGCCGCCCCGGCACCGCGGTGGGAGGATGCGGCCACCCTCCTGCCCGCGCTGCCGATCCGGCCGGCGGGCGACGACCTCGCGGACCGTGTGCACGGCGCGTGGTCGGGCCGAGCGGCGGGGTGCCTGCTCGGCAAGCCGGTCGAGAAGATCCCGCGCGAGGGGATTGAGGAGATCCTGCACGCGACCGGACGCTGGCCGCTGCGGGAGTACTTCACCGCGCGGGATCTTCCGGCGGAGGTGTCGGCGCGGTGGCCGTGGAATCGGCGGTCCGCTGTCAACTCACTCGAGGAGAACATCGCGGGCATGCCCGAGGATGACGACCTCAACTATCCGCTACTCAACCTGCAGGTGCTGGAGCAGTCCGGCCGCGACTTCACCACCGACGACATCGCCCAGGCGTGGTTGTCGGACCTGCCCGCCGGACGAACCTTCACGGCCGAGCGCATCGCCTATCGCAACCTGCTCGACGGTTACGCGCCCGACGAAGCGGGACGCATTCGCAATCCGTTCCGCGAGTGGATCGGCGCGCTGATCCGTACCGACGTGTTCGGCTGGGTCAATCCCGGCGACCTCCACGAGGCCGCCCGCATGGCGCACGCCGACGCACGTCTCAGCCACACCGATAACGGCCTGTGGGGTGCGATGTGGGCTGCGGCCCTGGCGTCCGCGTCACTCGTAGCTGTCGACATCGACGAGGTGCTGGACATCGCTGCCGGCGTGGTGCCCGCGGACAGCGTGCTCGCGGCGGCCATCCGGCACGGGCGCGACCTCGGGGCCGGCGATCTGGACGATGCCGCCGCCCTTGACGAACTGCATGCCCGCTACGGCGACCTGCACTGGGTGCACACCGTGAACAACGCCGCGCTGATCGCCTTCGCGCTCGCCCGCAGCGGCGGAGACTTCGGACGCGGGATCGCGCTCGCCGTCATCGCCGGGTGGGACACCGATTCCGCCGGCGCGACGGTCGGATCGGTGCTGGGCGGTCTGCTCGGTCACCGCGCCATCCCCGCGGCGTGGACTGCACCCCTGCAGAACCGCATCGCCACCAGCCTTCCCGGCATGAACGACGTCGCGATCGACGATCTCGCCCGCCGGACTCTCGCTCTCATCCCCACGACACAGGAGCCCTGACATGACTTCCTCCCTCACCCTGCGCGAGCGCGCTCGCGGTTCGCTCGCGGGCCTCGCCATCGGCGATGCCATCGGACGGCCCGTGGAGGGCTTCTCCGCGCAGGAGATCCAGGCCAAGCACGGACGCGTCACCGGTTACCTCGACCCGGAGCCGGCGGGCAGCGACGACACGGAGTACGCGCTCCTCACCGCGAAGACGGTGGAGCGGGTCGGCGTGAACGCCACCGCCGAGGATTTCGCGGAGACCTGGCTCACGGACGTGCTGCCGCAGGCCGACGACTTCAAGGGCGGCGGCTTCAGCGAGATGGCGGCCATCGACAACCTCCGTCGTGGCGTTCGCCCGCCGCTGAGCGGCGACACGATGCACGGCTGGAGTGACGGACTGGCGATGCGCGTGAGCCCTCTGGGTATCGTCGCCGCCGGCGATGTCGACCTCGCCCGTCGTCTCGCCGAGGCCGATGGTGCCGTGAGCCACACCACGGAGGGCATCTGGGCCGGAGTCGTGGTGGCGGTCGCGGTGACCACCGCCCTCACCGGTGCAGACGCCGCCGCCTGTTACGACGCGGGTCTCGCCGCCATCCCGGCCGACAGCTGGACCGCACGCAATCTGCGTGACGCTCGCGACCTGGTGGGTTCGGGCCTCGACGATGACGCGCTGGCCATCGCGCTGCATGACCGCTTGGCCGTGGCCGACTACTACTGGGCAGACCTCGCGCCGGAGGCCGTGGGGCTGGCGATGGCGTCGGTGCTGCGCGCCGAAGGTCGCGCCGCGGAGTCCATCCTGTTCGCGGTGAACATGGGTCGTGATGCGGATACCACCGCCGCGATCGCCGGGACCATCGCCGGAGCGATCTCCGGGATCGACGCGTTCCCGCGGGACTGGGTCGAGGGCCTTCGTCCGGTGGTGGGCTCCTGCATCCGCTCCACGCGGGGAACCCACCCACTGGATGCCGCCGACAGACTGACCGCCCTCGTGGAAGGAGACGTGCGATGACCGACGCATTCGACACCATCGCCCGCGGTGTTCTCGCCGGAGAGGCCGCTTCCGCCTTCAACGCCGACTACCGCGTGTACGCCCTGCCACCCAAGCGCGTGGGCCGCGTGCGTACGCTGTCGCTGCTGGCCGACGAGACGCGGACCACCACCGTGCCCCGGCCGTTCACGCACGCGGCACCTCCTTCAGTCCTGCACCCGGGGCCGGGCGAGGCCCTCGAGTGGTTCACCTTCTCGGCACGTCAGCACACACATGAGCTGGGGTTGCAGGAATGGCGCTCTCTCGCCGAGACGGAGCCGCCCGTGCGGTCGCGCATCGGCACGAAGCTCGCGCTGCAGAACCTGCGCGCCGGGGCCGAGCCGCCGCAGTCCGGTCATGACAACGCCCACTACTTCGATGACATCGCCATGGTGCGGGCCCTGGCGGCCGTTGCGGTGGTGGGTGGCGACGGTGCGCGAGACGCCGCCGTCGCGGATGCCTCGGTGACGCACGCGCTGGACGGCGTCTGGTGCGCCGAGGCCACGGTGCAGCTCGCCTCCGCGCTGCTCGCCGGCGCGAGTGCTGCGGATGCCGTGACCGCCGCGGTGGATGTGCTGCCGGCACAGACCTGGTCGCGACGGATGGTCGAGGCCGCCCTGGCGGTCGCCGCCGACGCGCGCGGACCGCTGGATCGCGCGCGGCGACTGAGTGTCGAGGTGGGGGACTGGATCTACAGCTACCCCATCGCGGCGCCGGAGACGCTGGGCTTCCTGCTCGCGCACGTCAGCGTCGCCGAGTCCGCCGACGACCTGATGCTCGGCGTGCTGGCGCAGCCGCGCAACGCTGCCACCCTTCCGGCCGTCGCGGGCGCGATCGCCGCGCTGCGATTCGGTGAGGACTGGATCGCGGAGGACCTGCGTCTGGAGGACGCGCGTCTGACCGGGCTGTCGATCGCGTCGTTCGCCGGCTGCACGGTGGCGGAGGCCATCGGCTGAGTTCGCGGCTGTCCTGCCGCGCCGGCGGTCGAGTCGCTGTGACCGTGCTGTGCCGGTCGTGCCGATGACGAGCGTGGCACCCGAATCACGCGAGGGCCGATCGGAACTGTCCGATCGGCCCTCACGTCGTCTTGGCTCCTACTGCGCCTGGCCGGCCGACTGGCTGGTGGCGCCCGGCTGGCCGCCCGGGATGGGGCTCACGACCACGGCCGTGCCGTAGGCGCATACCTCGGAGAAGTTCTGTGCGATGTCGCCGGTGTCGAATCGCATCGCGACGATCGCGTTGGCACCGCGCTGCTGCGCGTCGGCGATCATGCGGTTCATCACGTCGTTGCGTGATTCGTACATGATCTTCGTGTACTCCGTCATCTCCCCTCCGCCCAGGGAACGGAATCCCGCCACGAAGTTCTGGCCGAAGTTGGCGGAGCGCACGGTGAGGCCCATGACCTCGCCGAGCACGGCCTCCACGCGATAGCCGGGGATGTCATTCGTCGTCACCACGATCATGGGTTGATCATGCCGCCGAGGTGCGTCGGCGCGATGCATCGGTGCGGCGTGTCAGCGCGAGTTACCTTCTGCGCGGCGGGCGCGGTGTCGTGGCTCGGACCGCCCCGCCGTAGCAACGCCGGGTATGTGAATGACGGATCTCGTGGTGATGATCAGTCCGGGAGCGTGTACGTCACCCGCAGGTTGTGAACCTCTTCGGCGCTGAGCAGCTCGATGGTGCCGGCGAGTCCGATCAGATCGCCCGTGCCGGAGCCGGGGACGATCTCCCAGTCCAGTTTCTGTCCGGCGGACGTCATTCGTCCGAGCTGGGCGAGCGCGAAGGTGCCTGCACGACCGTCGAGCGAGCCTGACACGACCTCGAGCGCAACGTAGCCGGCCGCTCCCAGACGCGGGTCCCCCGCGGACAGCATCACTCCGTCACTGGTCCCGCGGATGGCGCCCGTCCAGTCCTTCGTCATGTCGAATCGTCCCGTCTCCGCAACGATGCCGGGAGCAGGGGTGAGGGTGATGGTGAACTGGGCCTCGACGGTGCGTTCTTCGCTCATTTCGCGAGAGTAGCGCGCGGGTCCGACATTGAGAGGTCGGCTGGTTCGACGTTCGGCGAAATTCTGGATACTCGTTCGGAGGAAGGGCGTACGCTGTGGCCACACTGTTCGTCCGTGCGGTCGCGCGGGTGCACCGAGGAGGCAAGATGATCGACTGCCCGCTGTGCGAGATCACCGACGGTGCCCACGCATCTTCTGTGCTCGCCAATCGCCCCTATGCCTGTGCGGTGGTGGATGAGAATGCACCCGCACCGGGCCGCGTCATCGTCGTGCCGCGGCCGCATGTGAGTCGGATCTCCGAACTCTCCGATGCCCAGGCGACAGAGCTGATGATGCTCGCCCGAGACGTTGCGGTGGCCCTCGAAGACGGCAACATCGCCCTCGAGGGGGTCGTCGCCGAGGCTGGCAATGACAACATCGACGAGGAGAGTCACCTGCGCATCACCGTCATCCCGCGGATGAGCAGCGGCGCCAGCGAGCGGCAGCACGTCATCTCTGACGATGCGCTCGAGGCACTGCGGCGGGCGCTCGCCTGAGGTCAGTGCGCTCGGCTGAGGTCAGTGCGGAGGCGTGCGCTCGGCTGAGGCCAGGGTGGGCGCTGAGCAGGGTGCTTACTCGAGTGGGTTCTGGAGCACTCAGCGGAGAACGCTGAGCGTGCCGGCGGCGTCCAACCTCAGAAGCTGTGTGGTCACCGGCTTGGAGGCGGCCTGGGCGAACAGCTCAGTGGCGTAGCCCTGCAGCGCGGCGACGGTTTCCGTGTCGTCGGCGCTGCACAGCAGCACGTGGATTCGCGTGGGGACGGCCACCGCGAGGTCTCCCGGAATGTCGACGGCTGCGCGCCAGCGCGCGGGGGCGAGGAGGGTCGAGGCCGTGAGATCCATTTCGTCGGGAACGGTCAGCCGGTAGCGCCCGCTCCCTCCCTCGACCTCGATGTCACCGCGACGGGCGAGGTTGGACAGCGCGCGTTCGTGGAGTGATGCCGCGTCACCGTAAGCGGGCACCTCGTCGATGTTCACGATCTCCCACGATGGGCCTGGGTCGATGGCGTAGGTGACGTAGACCTCACCTGTGAGCGGCTGGGCGAACGGATGCTGCCCGGCCGGGAAGTCCGGGATCTGGGCGAGCTTCGCCGCGGTCGCATCCTTCCAGCTCTGTCCGGACAGCATCGGGACGACGAGGTCCGCGGGAGCAGCGGGCGGGGCCGGTTCCGCGGTCTTCTTGTTCCGGAAGCGCCAACCCATGAGATTCCCCTCAATCGCCGCGGTCGGGCCCGCGACACGTGGGGTCGACGGTAGCAGAGCGATCGTCATCGCTCCGGGTGCGGCATTGCACCCCGCATGGTCTGCGCATGCCTGTCTCCGACGGACGAGTGAGCTGCGGGGAAGTTTGGGCTGGAGCCACCGCGCGGCGTACCGACGGCCTGCCCGTTGGTCGTCTCAGTCGCCCCGGCGAGGCGGCGATGTGGCGGAGCGGCGGAGCGGCGATGTGGCGATGTAGCGATGCGGCGATGTGGCGGGGCGGCGGGGTCGGCACACCTGCGCGACGCAGTCAGACGGGCTGACCCGGCCGGACGGTCGCGACTCGGTCGGATGAGCGTGACGCAGCCAAACGGCTCCGATCCGGTCAGACGGGCGTGACCGTGTCGGACTTCGCCGACGGAGTGTTGGTCGAGACGGGCCCGGCTCCCGGGCGCTGCCGGTGGGCACCGCGTCGGCGGATCAGCGTGATGACGACGGCGACGAGGGCGAGCACAATGGCTGGCAGCAGCGATCCGGCGGCCAGCACAAGGAGGCCTGCGCTCAGCACGGACGCGACGATCGCCGTCCACCATCCGAGGCTCCAGCGATCGAGGATGCGCACGGCCGCGATCATCCCCAGCACATAGATCGCCGTCATGCTCGAGGTGTGCACCAGCACGAACGGCGCGAGATTCAGTCCGCTCACGAGGACAAGAGTGAAGTACCCCACCATCACGACCGCCGTGAGTGCGAGCGCACGACGGGGCACCGCGCCGGCCCCAGCCCCGGTGCTGAACCAGCGCGGCAGGTCGCCGTTCTCGGCCAGCGAGGCACCCAGCTTGGCGAAGGCAGCCAGGTAGGCATTGAGGACGCCCAGTGCCACGATCGCGCCGATGACCCCCACCGCGATGCGCGCCAGAGGGGAATCGGCGAGCGCGGCCAGGTCCAGCAGAGGTGCGGCGCTGGTGCCGGCCGCCGTGCCGAGTGCCCCGACCGTGATGACCTGGAGCACCAGGTAGCAGGCGCCGGAGAGGATCAGCGTGACCGCGGTTCCGATGAGGACAGCGCGGCGGGGATTGCGGAACTCACCCGAAATGTGCGTACCCACCTCCCAGCCCGCGAAGGCCCAGACATAGAGGACGACGGCCGTTCCCACACCGCCGAGCCCGTGCGGCAGAAACGGCGTGAAATTCTGCGGCTCTACGGCAGGTGCCGCGGCCCACACGACGGTGACGACCACTCCGATGAGGAGCGCGGTGAGCACCAGCTGGATCCCGCCGGCCATGCGCACCCCGAAGGCGTTCACGCCGAGCGGGACGACGAGGAAGGCGAACGCGAGCCAGGGGACGGCGTTCGCGTCGATGCCCGCCGTAAGCGCGACGTACTGCGCACCGAGTACGGCGACCACCGGCCCGCCGGCGGCGACGCCGAACATGAACCAGTAGCCCGTCATGCGCGCCGCGGTCGGCCCCAGCGCGCGTCGCACATAGCTGGCGACGCCACCCGGATCGGGGTAGCGCGCCGCGAGTGCGGCGAAGGTCCCGGCCAGAGGGATCGCGAGCAGGATGACAGCGGCGACGGCGAGGATCGATCCGGGGCCGGCGGCTTCAGCGGCCAGCGCGGGCAGCGCCAGCAGTCCGGTGCCGAGCACCGAGGCCACGTACAGGGCGATGCCTTCGGCCAGACCGATGCGGCCGTCTCGGGTGCGTGCGCTCACCCCTCCATCGTGTCGCTGCCCACCGACATTCGTCGTCGCAGATCCCGTCACCCATCCCCCGGATCCTGCCATTGTCGTCAGTTGCGGGTCCTCGGAGGCATGGAGCCGGTATTTCGCGGGTCTGCGGGGCGCCAGGGCGCCGGGGCTTGACCCGGGGCTTTGGGCGCGAGGCAGACTCTGCTGTCGTGAGTAGATGATCATGCGGCGAACGGAGGAGCGATCGGGGGTTTTGGTCATGGTTTGGGCGCACGTTCCTTATTTCGCCGCAGGACGTGCGCCTGGTCAGGGGCCTGAAGAGGTGCGTTGTCCGCGGCATCACCGCCTGGCCGGCAGGGACGGCGACCTGAGTCAATGAACAGGCGGCGACTGCACGGGCGAACCTGAGTTTCGTCGTGGCTAGACGCATGTTCCTCGTTTCACCGCAGGACGTCCGCCTTGCCACGGTCTGAACCTGTGCGGTGTCTGAGGCATCGACTCCCGGGCGACAGGGACAGTGTCGTGAGTTGATGATCATGCGGCGACGGCGTGAGCGAACCCGCGTGTTGGTCATGCCTTGAACGCATTCTCCTGGTTTCACCGCACGTCCTGGCGACGGTGTCGTCGCGCTGCCACCAAGCGGAAGCAGCGGAAGCCGAGGCCTCTGCGGTGACGCGGATCCCACCGCGGCGAGCGTCGTAGGGTGAAGGCATGACTGCGCTCGCGGTGGATCTGAACGCCGATCTCGGCGAGACCGTCGACGGCGTGGCCACGGCTGACGACGCCGCGATGTTCCGGCTGGTGAGCAGCGCGAACATCGCCTGCGGCGGTCATGCCGGTGACGATGTTTCGATGCGGGCATCGGTCGCCCTCGCTCGCGAGCACGGCGTGACGATCGGAGCGCATCCGTCGTATCCCGACCGGGCCGGATTCGGGCGCACGCGCCAGCAGCTTGCGTCGTCCGAGCTTCGTGCTTCGATTCGTGATCAGCTGAACGCGCTCGTGTCCGCCGGCGCGGACGTCCGATACGTGAAGCCACACGGCGCGCTGTACAACGAGATCGTGCACGATGCAGCCCAAGCAGCGGACGTCGCGGCGGCGATCGCGGACCTCTCGACTCGGCTCGGGCGTGCGGTGCCGGTGCTCGGCCTGCACGGCGAGATTCGCCACGCTGCAGACGCCGCTGGTCTACCGTTCTTCGCCGAGGCCTTCTTGGATCGCGGCTATCGGGCCGACGGCACGCTCGTGCCTCGTGGTGCTCCCGGAGACCTGTTGCACGATCCCGCAGAGGTCGCTGATCGTGCCGTGGAGATGGTCACGACGGGGTCGGTCGTCGCGGTGGACGGCAGTCGAATCACGATGCAACCGGCGTCACTGTGCGTGCACGGCGACACCCCGGCGGCGGTGGAGATGGCACGCGCCGTTCGCGCCGCGCTGACCGATGCGGGTGTCGTGATCCGCGCTCCCTGGCAGCCATGATGGCGCTGGTCGTGCGCACGTTCGGTCCCGCAGCCGTGCTGATCGAGACAGCGGATGTGCTGGCGCTGCAGGCGGCATTGGGCGCTCCACCTGCGGGAGTCACGGACATCGTCCCCGCCGCGGAGACGGTGTTGGTGTGCTTCGATCCGTCGAGCATCGCGCTGTCGGCTGTGCGTGCCTGGATCGATCGCGCGGTCACGCACCCCTCTCACGTCGATGAGGCAGAGGCCTCGCCTCTCATCGAGATCGGTGTGCACTACGACGGCCCCGACCTGGTCGCCGCATCTCGCGCGTCGGGTGTCTCGGTGACGACGCTGATCGATGACCATCAGCACGCGCACTGGCGGGTGGCGTTCACAGGGTTCGCGCCCGGGTTCGGCTACCTCGTCGCCGATGACTGGCCACACCGACTGCCGCGGCTGGCCGCGCCGCGCATCCGCGTGCCGGCCGGCTCGGTCGCGCTCGCGGACGGCTTCAGTGGCGTGTATCCGCGAGCGACACCGGGCGGATGGCAGTTGATCGGAACCACGGATGTCGTGCTGTTCGACCCCGAGCGCACACCTCCCGCGCTCCTCTCGCCGGGCGCGCGCGTGCGGTTTCGGGAGGTGTCATGAGCCTGCGGGTCGAGGCGGTGGGTCCCGGAACGACGGTGCAGGATCTGGGGCGCTCCGGGCTGCGTGCGATCGGTGTCGGCTCGTCTGGCGCGATGGATCGCGCGTCGCATCGGATCGCCCAGCGTCTCGTCGGCAATCGCGAGTCGGCCGCGGGAATCGAGGTGCCGCTCGGAGGACTGCGCCTGCGGGCGACGCGTGATCACTGGATCGCGGTGACCGGAGCGGAGACACCCGTGACCGTCGGTTCCCACCCCGCGGATCTCTGGCGACCGCACCTGCTGCGTGCCGGCGATGTTCTCGAACTCGGTTTCGCGACTCGTGGCATCCGCGCCTATGTCGCTGTGCGAGGCGGGTTGGCGATGACGCCGGTGCTGGGCTCGCGCTCTCGGGACACTCTCGCGGGGCTGGGGCCGGAGCCGCTGCGGGTCGGTGACGAACTCGCCGTCGGGCGCACCACGCTTCCGCTGCATCTCGTGGACATCGCCCCGTGGCGCGTGCCGGGCGACCACGTGGACGCACGGGTGGTGCCGGGTCCTCGCCGCGACATGCTCGTGCCGGAAGCCTGGGATCTGTTGACGGGGGAGACGTGGACAGCCTCGTCCGCGGCGGATCGAGTGGGCGCACGACTCGAGGGACCGCTGCTGCGTCATCGTGGCACGACCGAACTGCCGAGCGAAGGCATGATCCCGGGTGCGATCCAGGTACCGCCGTCCGGTGTGCCCACGATTCTGCTCGCCGACGGTCCGGTGACGGGCGGCTACCCCGTGATCGGTGTGGTCCTGGATCTCGACGCGATCGGACAGCTGCGCCCCGGCGCCACCCTCCGCCTCCGAGGCTGACCGCACAGGTTCATCGTGTTCAACGAGCATCAGCGTCTGGTGCGATTCACTGATCCTCGTGGTGTCTGCGGCGCGTTTCTGGCTGAGGTCACCGACCCGGACGGTCGCTCCCCGCAGATCCATGCGGAAGCCTGAGGAGCACTGGTCTCAGCAGATGCTGTATCCGCCCGGATCTGGTGCCGAAGTTGAGACCGATCGCCGCCCTGGTCTCAGTTCCGGCGTGGGAGGAGTGGCGAAACTACAGATTCTGAGACCGGCACGGGGGCGCGGCGTTCCGGCTCTTATTCCGAGGTTCGGGGGCCACGGCGCTGCCGGTAGGCTCGGGCCCATGACGGCGACGGTGCTCGGCATCCGCGTCACCGACGCCCAACTGGCGCGGTGGCGAGGGTGGGTGATGCCTCCCGTGCAGCCGTTTCTGCTCACCGCGGCAGAGGCGCAGTCGGTGAAGCGAGTCGCGCGCTCGCGTCGGCTCACACCCGAGCTGCGCGACACATTCCAGCTTTACGCGCTTCCGGGGACCGGCGTCTCCGCCGCGGAGGTCGAATCGTCCGGGGATCAGGATCAGGGCGACGACGTACACGCCGCCGACGACGCCGCACCACACTCGGCTCCGGACGTCGCGCGCCGTCCTGCCCCGATCGAAGCCGGGGGTGCCGGTGAGCCGCAGCGCACGTCGCTGATCTGGCTCGACCGGCGTGGTGCGCGCCTTCTCAGCCCGAAGGCGCGAGCGGCGCAGCCGACGAAGCATCGCTGGCCCGGAAAGCACCCGGAACGCAGCCGCGAGCGCGACACGGCACGGACCATCCGCTGGATCGAGGACGGCTTGCCGGCGTCCCAGCACAGTGAGGTGTCGGAAGCCACCTGGCGTCGCGCGCGGGCCGTTCTCCCCGAGGCGCGTCGGATCGCGGGACGATTTCCTGCTCGAAGCGGGCCAAACTGCTTCGGGATGGTGATGGGGGCCGCCGGCGCGGACGGAGCCGAGAAGGCCTGGATGCAGCGGGAATCCTTCGAACGCTGGTTGCGTGAGACGACCATCACGGGCGGCAACGACGACAACCCCGGCACGGTTCTCGTCTGGCGCGGCATCGACGGCGCTGCCGAACACGCGGCGATCACCCTCGGCGACGGGTGGCTGCTGAACAAGGCAACACAGTCCTGGTGCGCTCCCGTCACCGTGTTGCCGGTGCGCGAGGGGATCAACGCGTCGCGAGCTCCTGGGCGGCGACTGGAACGGCACACCATCGCGTGACGAGGCTCTGCGTCTCGCCGCGCTCGCTCGGGAACCACCCTTCGTCTCGCTGCGCGTTGCTGAGCGCTCTTCGTCTTGCTGCGCGTTGCTGAGCGCTCTTCGTCTTGCTGCGCGTTGCTGAGCGCTCTTCGTCTCCCTGCGCGTTGCTCAGCGCCCTTCGTCCGGTCCCGAGCTCCTCGTTCAGCACCCGCACAGGCACGACGAAGTGCGCTCAGACCCTGGGAAACTCGTCGATAAACTCGATACGTGGAACTCGCGCGGCTCGCTAACGGATCATCCATCGCCTTCGAACGCGTCGGTGACGCGGCGGGGGAGCCGGTCATCGTCCTGCCCGGCGGTCCGTGCCGCGGGCCGGAGTACATCGGAGATCTGGCGGGCCTCGGCGACGTGCGGCCGCTCATCGTCGTGCACTTCCGCGGCACCACCGCGAGCGCCGACGCATCGCCCGGCTGGTGGCTGGAAAGCGATGCGGTCATCGCGATCCTCGATCACCTCGGACTCGATGAGGCCGACATCCTCGGTCACTCCGCCGGCACCCGCGTCGCCCTGGCGACGATGACGCGCCACCCCGGCCGCATCCGCCGTGCCGCGCTCGTCACCCCCGCTGCCTCCTGGCTCACCGGCACCCAGCATGACATCGCGGAGATCGCCGCTCGGCGCGCTGATCCGATCATCGATCATGCCCTGACCGCGCCCACGGATCTCCCCGACACCGAAGCCGAATTCCAGGGGGTGCTGCAGCAGGAGGCGCCGCTCGGCTACGCGCACTGGACCGCGCTGGAGCAGCAGCACGCCCGGGTCGGCACCACCACGCGCGCGGCGACGCTCGGCTGGTTCTCGACGATTCCCGACGATGCGCCCGCGCAGATCCTCGCGGCAGACCTTCCGCCGCTGCTCGTGGTCGCCGCCGCGGAGGACATGCTCAGCGGCGTGCGCCCCACGCTCGCCTACGCCGAAGCGCTCGGCGCGAAGCAGGCATGGATCGCCGACTGCGGACACTACCCGTGGATCGAACGCCCCGAGGAATTCCGGACGATCCTCAACGGTTGGATGACGCAGGGCTGACTCCGCGCGTGGTTATACACCGAGTCTCAGCAACCTTCAAGCATCAACGCTGGACGTGTCGCTGATCCGTGTGTATCGTGGGTAGTTGCGCTCGCATCCCCCTGCCCTCATATGGTGGTCGGCTGTTTCCGTGTCTCCGATCGTGAGGTCGGCTCGGATTTCGGGGATGTACGCGAGCGAGAAATCTCACGACAAGGAATCACGAGGCCCGGCCGGGGCCCATGGAGGTCATTCCCTTGGCAGCTGCGAGCAACGCATCCACCAACCCCAAGAACGGCCGCGCTCACAAGCGCGTCTCGTTCGCCAAGATCACCGACACGCTGACCGTCCCCGACCTGCTCGCGCTGCAGGTCGAGTCGTTCGACTGGCTCGTCGGTAACGAGACCTGGAAGGCACGCGTCGCGCAGGCGCAGGCCGAGGGACGCACCGACGTCCCCGAGATCAGCGGTCTGGAGGAGATTTTCGAGGAGATCTCGCCGATCGAGGACCTCAGCGAGACCATGCAGCTCTCGTTCACGAACCCGTACCTCGAGCCTGAGAAGTACTCGATCGAGGAGTGCAAGGAGCGCGGCAAGACGTACGCGGCTCCGCTGTACGTCGAGGCCGAGTTCATGAACCACCAGACCGGTGAGATCAAGACCCAGACGGTCTTCATGGGCGACTTCCCGCTCCAGACCGGCAAGGGCACGTTCATCATCAACGGCACCGAGCGTGTCGTCGTGTCCCAGCTGGTGCGTTCGCCGGGTGTCTACTTCGACAAGACCCCCGACAAGACGTCCGACAAGGACATCGTCTCCGCTCGCGTCATTCCGTCGCGCGGTGCCTGGCTCGAGTTCGAGATCGACAAGCGCGACCAGGTGGGCGTGCGCATCGACCGCAAGCGCAAGCAGTCGGTCACCGTCTTCCTCAAGGCGCTGGGTCTGACCAGCGAGGACATCCTCGCCGAGTTCGCCGGCTTCCCCTCCATCGAGGAGACCCTGTCGAAGGACACCATCCTCACCAAGGAAGACGCGCTCCGCGACATCTACCGCAAGCTCCGTCCGGGCGAGCAGGTTGCCGCTGAGGCCGCCCGCGCGCTGCTGGACAACTTCTACTTCAACCCGAAGCGCTACGACCTGGCCAAGGTCGGTCGCTACAAGGTGAACCAGAAGCTGGGCCTGGACGCGGCACTGACCGAGTCGGTGCTGACGGTCGAGGACATCGTCGCGACCATCAAGTACCTGGTGCGCCTGCACGCCGGTGAGACCTCTTACCAGGGCGTCCGCAGCGGCAAGCCGGCCGAGATCCGCATCGACATCGATGACATCGACAACTTCGGCAACCGTCGCATCCGCGCGGTCGGCGAGCTCATCCAGAACCAGGTCCGCACGGGTCTGTCCCGCATGGAGCGCGTCGTTCGCGAGCGCATGACCACGCAGGACATCGAGGCCATCACGCCGCAGACCCTGATCAACGTGCGCCCCGTCGTCGCGGCGATCAAGGAGTTCTTCGGAACTTCGCAGCTGTCGCAGTTCATGGACCAGAACAACCCGCTCGCGGGTCTGACTCACAAGCGCCGTCTGTCGGCGCTGGGTCCCGGTGGTCTGTCGCGTGAGCGCGCAGGCGTCGAGGTCCGTGACGTTCACCCGTCGCACTACGGCCGCATGTGCCCGATCGAGACGCCGGAAGGCCCGAACATCGGTCTGATCGGTTCGCTGGCATCGTTCGCGCGCATCAACGCGTTCGGCTTCATCGAGACCCCGTACCGTCGTGTCATCGACAGCAAGGTGTCCGAGACGATCGACTACCTCACCGCCGCCGAAGAGCAGGACTACATCGTCGCGCAGGCCAACGCTGTCCTGAACAAGGACGGTTCCTTCGCCGACGAGCGCGTTCTCGCCCGTCGCGGCAAGGGTGGCGAGGTCGACCTGTTCCCGCGCGATGAGATCGGCTACATGGATGTCTCGCCGCGCCAGATGGTGTCGGTCGCGACGTCGCTGATCCCGTTCCTCGAGCACGACGACGCGAACCGCGCCCTCATGGGTGCCAACATGCAGCGTCAGGCTGTGCCGCTGCTGCGTTCGGACTCGCCGCTGGTGGGTACCGGTATGGAGGGCTACACGGCCATCGACGCCGGTGACGTCGTCACCGCGCAGAAGGCCGGTGTGGTCTCCGAGGTCTCCGCAGACCGCGTCACGGTTCAGCTGGACGAGGGCGGCACGCAGGACTACTACCTGCGCAAGTTCGACCGCTCCAACCAGGGCACGTCCTACAACCAGCGTGTGATCGTCAACGCCGGTGAGCGCGTCGAGGTCGGCGAGGTCATCGCCGACGGCCCCTCGACCGACAACGGCGAGCTCGCCCTCGGTAAGAACCTCCTCGTCGGCTTCATGACGTGGGAAGGTTTCAACTACGAGGACGCGATCATCCTGAACCAGGACCTGGTGAAGGAAGACACCCTCTCCTCGATCCACATCGAGGAGTACGAGGTCGACGCCCGCGACACCAAGCTCGGCAAGGAGGAGATCACCCGTGACCTCCCCAACGTCAGCCCGGAGCTGCTGAAGGACCTGGACGAGCGCGGCATCATCCGCATCGGCGCCGAGGTCCGCCCCGGCGACATCCTGGTCGGCAAGGTCACCCCGAAGGGTGAGACCGAGCTCTCGGCCGAGGAGCGTCTGCTCCGCGCGATCTTCAACGAGAAGAGCCGCGAGGTCCGCGACACGTCGCTGAAGGTGCCCCACGGTGAGCAGGGAACCATCATCGCGGTCAAGGAGTTCAACGCGGAGGACGGCGACGACGAGCTCGGCTCGGGCGTCAACCGTCGCGTCGTGGTCTACATCGCCCAGAAGCGCAAGATCACCGCGGGTGACAAGCTCTCCGGCCGTCACGGCAACAAGGGCGTCATCTCGCGCATCCTGCCGGTGGAGGACATGCCGTTCCTCGCCGACGGAACGCCGCTGGACATCATCCTCAACCCGCTCGGAATCCCGGGTCGGATGAACTTCGGCCAGGTGCTCGAGGTTCACCTCGGCTGGATCGCCAAGCAGGGCTGGAAGGTCGACGGCAACCCGGAGTGGGCGAAGCTCCTGCCGGCCGAGGCGCGCGAAGCGGCTCCCGGCACGAAGGTGGCCACCCCGGTGTTCGACGGTGCGCACGAGGAGGAGATCTCGGGTCTGCTCGACTCGACGTTCCCCACGCGTGACGGCGAGCGCCTGATCGACCACACCGGCAAGACCACGCTGTACGACGGCCGCTCCGGCGAGCCGTTCCCGGCGCCGATCTCGGTGGGCTACATGTACATCCTGAAGCTGCACCACCTGGTGGACGACAAGATCCACGCGCGTTCGACGGGTCCCTACTCGATGATCACGCAGCAGCCCCTCGGTGGTAAGGCGCAGTTCGGTGGACAGCGCTTCGGTGAGATGGAGGTGTGGGCCCTCGAGGCCTACGGTGCGGCATACGCGCTCCAGGAGCTCCTCACGATCAAGTCCGACGACATCCTCGGCCGCGTCAAGGTGTACGAGGCGATCGTCAAGGGCGAGAACATCCAGGAGCCCGGCATCCCCGAGTCCTTCAAGGTGCTCATGAAGGAGATGCAGTCGCTCTGCCTGAACGTCGAGGTGCTCAACGCTGACGGCCAGCCCGTCAACCTGCGCGACACCGACGACGAGGCATTCCGCGCTGCGGAAGAGCTCGGCATCAACATCTCAAGCCGCTTCGAGAACGTTTCGGTTGAAGAGATCTGACCTCGGTCGGATCTCTCACCACCACAAGATTTTAAGAATCGACACAGGAGAACACGTGATCGACGCCACCACATTCGATTCAATTCGTATCGGCCTGGCCACCGCTGACGACATCCGTCAGTGGTCGCACGGCGAGGTCAAGAAGCCCGAGACGATCAACTACCGCACCCTGAAGCCCGAGAAGGACGGTCTGTTCGGTGAGCAGATCTTCGGCCCTTCCCGTGACTGGGAGTGCGCCTGCGGCAAGTACAAGCGCGTCCGCTTCAAGGGCATCATCTGCGAGCGCTGCGGCGTGGAGGTCACCAAGAGCTCCGTCCGTCGCGAGCGCATGGGCCACATCGAGCTCGCCGCACCCGTCACCCACATCTGGTACTTCAAGGGCGTCCCGTCGCGCCTCGGCTACCTGCTGGACATGGCGCCGAAGGACCTCGAGAAGGTCATCTACTTCGCCGCGTACATGGTCATCTCGGTGGACGAGGATGCGCGTCACCGCGACCTCGCAACCCAGGAGGGCAACATCCGCCTCGAGCTGAAGGCTCTGGCGGACCGTCGCGACTCGAAGATCGCCGACCGCCTGCGCAAGCTGGAGGAGGAGCTCGCCGCTCTCGAGGCGGAGGGTGCCAAGGCCGACCAGAAGAAGAAGGTCAAGGACGCCGCCGAGAAGGAGATGTCGCTGACCCGCAAGGGCACCGACGAGGCGATCGCCAAGCTGGAGCGCGTGTGGGAGGACTTCCGCACGCTGTCCGTCGGCGACCTGAAGGCGGAAGACGATGTCTTCCACGAGCTGCAGGACCGCTTCGGTCAGTACTTCCAGGCCTACATGGGCGCGGAGTCCATCAAGAAGCGCCTGGAGGCGTTCGATCTGGCCGGTGAGGCCGAGTCGCTGCGCCTGCAGATCTCCGAGGGCAAGGGCCAGCGCAAGATCCGTGCGATCAAGCGCCTGAAGGTCGTCTCCTCCTTCCTGGTCACGGGCATGTCCCCGGCCTCGATGGTGCTCGACGTCGTCCCGGTGATTCCGCCGGAGCTGCGTCCGATGGTGCAGCTGGACGGTGGTCGTTTCGCGACCTCCGACCTCAACGACCTGTACCGTCGCGTGATCAACCGCAACAACCGCCTCCGTCGCCTGATCGACCTCGGTGCCCCCGAGATCATCGTCAACAACGAGAAGCGCATGCTGCAGGAGGCCGTCGACGCACTGTTCGACAACGGCCGCCGCGGTCGCCCCGTCACCGGTACCGGCAACCGTGCCCTGAAGTCCCTCAGCGACATGCTGAAGGGCAAGCAGGGTCGTTTCCGCCAGAACCTGCTCGGAAAGCGCGTCGACTACTCGGGCCGTTCGGTCATCATCGTCGGCCCGCAGCTGAAGCTGCACCAGTGTGGTCTGCCCAAGCAGATGGCGCTGGAGCTGTTCAAGCCGTTCGTCATCAAGCGCCTGATCGACCTCGGTCACTCGCAGAACATCAAGGCCGCCAAGCGCGCCGTGGAGCGTACGCGCCCCGAGGTGTGGGACGTGCTCGAGGAGATCATCCGCGAGCGTCCCGTGCTGCTGAACCGCGCCCCCACCCTGCACCGTCTGGGCATCCAGGCCTTCGAGCCGCAGCTCGTCGAGGGTAAGGCCATCCAGCTGCACCCGCTCGTGTGCGCCGCGTTCAACGCCGACTTCGACGGTGACCAGATGGCTGTGCACCTGCCGCTGTCGGTGGAGGCTCAGGCCGAAGCCCGCATGCTCATGCTGGCCTCGAACAACATCCTCAAGCCGTCCGACGGTCGTCCGGTCACCCTGCCCTCGCAGGACATGATCATCGGCCTGCACCACCTGACCACGGTCAAGGAGGGTGCACTCGGTGAGGGTCGCGCGTTCGGTTCGGTCGCCGAGGCGATCATGGCGAAGGACGAGGGAACCCTCGACCTGCAGGCCAAGGTCCGCATCCGCATCCCGGGTCTGACGTTCCTCGAGGGCGATGGCCCCGAGGGCTACGAGAACCACGGCCTCGTCGACGCCTCGCTCGGTCAGGTCACCTTCAACGACACGCTGCCGAAGGGCTACCCCTTCGTCCGCGAGCAGGCCGACAAGGGCAAGCTGTCGCAGATCGTGAATAAGCTGGCGGAGGAGTACCCCAAGGTCGAGGTCGCAGCGGCGCTGGACCGGATCAAGGACGCCGGCTTCTACTGGGCTACCCGTTCGGGTGTGACGGTCGCGCTCAGCGATGTCCTCACCCCGCCGAACAAGGCCGAGATCATCTCGAAGTACGAGAAGCTCGCCTCGAAGGTGCAGGCTCAGTACGAGAAGGGTCTCGTCACCGACACCGAGCGTCGTCAGGAGCAGATCAAGATCTGGACCGAGGCGACCGACGAGGTGCAGGTGGCGATGCGTGCCAACTTCCCCGAGGACAACACCATCAACCGCATGGTGTCGTCGGGTGCTCGTGGTAACTGGCTGCAGATCCGTAACATCGCTGGTATCCGAGGCCTGGTGAACAACACCAAGGGTGAGATCATGCCGCGTCCGATCATCTCCTCGTACCGCGAGGGTCTGTCGGTCGCCGAGTACTTCACCGCAACGCACGGTGCCCGCAAGGGTCTGGCCGACACCGCTCTACGTACCGCCGACTCGGGTTACCTGACTCGTCGTCTGGTGGACGTCTCGCAGGATGTCATCATCCGCGAAGAGGACTGCGGCACGAGCAAGGGTCTGGACTACGTCATCGCGAAGGCGGACTCGACGGGCACCCTGGTGCGCGACGAGAACGTCGAGAACTCGGTGTTCGCCCGTACCCTCGCCGTCGACGTGGTCGACCCCTCGGGTGCGGTCATCGCCACGGCCGGTGAGGACGTCGGTGACGTGCTCATCGACAAGCTGATCGAGTCCGGTGTCGAGAACATCAAGGTCCGTTCGGTGATGACCTGCGACTCCGCCGTCGGCGTGTGCGCGCAGTGCTACGGCCGTTCGCTGGCCTCCGGCAAGATCGTGGACATCGGTGAGGCCGTCGGCATCATCGCGGCCCAGTCGATCGGTGAGCCCGGTACCCAGCTGACGATGCGTACCTTCCACACCGGTGGTTCCGCGTCTGCTGACGACATCACCCAGGGTCTGCCGCGTGTGCAGGAGCTCTTCGAGGCTCGTACTCCGAAGGGTGCTTCCCCGATCGCCGAGGCGACCGGTCGGATCACCATCGAGGAGACCGAGAAGCAGAAGAAGGTCATCCTGACGCCCGACAACGGTGACGAGCCGTACGTCTACCCGGTCCTGAAGCGTGCCACGCTCCTGGTCGAGGACGGACAGCACATCGAGGTCGGTCAGGCGCTTCAGGTCGGCACGCTCGACCCGAAGGAGGTCATGCGCGTCCAGGGTGCCCGTGCCGCGCAGAAGTACCTCGTCGGTGGCGTGCAGGGCGTGTACCGCTCGCAGGGTGTGCCGATCCACGACAAGCACATCGAGGTCATCGTGCGCCAGATGCTGCGCAAGGTCACCGTCGTCGATCACGCCGACACCGACTTCCTGCCCGGTGAGATGGTCGACACCCGTCGCTACCAGGACATCAACCGTGCGGCCGTGTCCGAGGGCAAGCGCCCCGCGTCGGGTCGTCCGGAGCTGATGGGTATCACGAAGGCGTCGCTCGCGACCGAGTCGTGGCTGTCGGCCGCTTCCTTCCAGGAGACCACCCGCGTTCTCACGCAGGCGGCCATGGAGGGCAAGAGCGACCCGCTCGTCGGCCTCAAGGAGAACGTCATCATCGGTAAGCTCATCCCCGCCGGAACCGGACTTGCGAAGTACCGCAACGTCGTGGTCGAGGCGACGGAAGAAGCGAAGAGCGAGCGGTACCCCAACCGCATCTTTGCGTCGGACGGCGCGTACTCGGGCGATGACCTGAGCTACGTCGACTTCGACAGCTTCTCGACGGACGACAACTTCACCACGCCCGGTACCTACAACTGAGCGTGATGTGATCCGCAGGCCCTCGGCTCCCGCCGGGGGCCTGCGGCGTTTCCGGCATGTCCCGTCGAGAAACCCAAGCAAGTCCGAGAAACCCCGCGTTGCAGGGTGTTTCGGACTTGCTTGGGTTTCTCGCGTGTGGGGCCTCAGTGTGCGTGAGGGGGTGGGGGAGCGTAGCGTGGGGG